>NZ_JBFABB010000005.1:0-117038 GCF_040640035.1 Micromonospora sp. NPDC023633
GCCCGGGCGGCGGCGAGGGCCGCCACCACGGCCGCCCGACGATCAGACGGCGAGGGAGATGATTCCGTAGTCGTAGGCGTGCCGCCGGTAGACGACGCTCGGGCGGCCGGACTCCTTGTCCTGGAACAGGTAGAAGTCGTGGCCGACGAGTTCCATCTGGAACAGGGCGTCGTCGACGGTCATCGGCTCGGCGGGGTGCACCTTCTCCCGCGCGATGTGCCAGGGCTGGTCGCGCTCCTCCTCCTCGACCCGTTCGGCGACGGCGGTGGCCGTGCCGGCGCCGTCGGGGGACGCGCCCAGCGGCGCGTCGAGGCCGGCCACCGGCAGGCCGGCGGTGGCGGCGGCGACGGAGAGCGGCGCGTGCCGGCCACGGTGGACGCGGCGACGGTCGGCCGCCCGGCGCAACCGGGTGTCCAGCTTGGCGATGGCCGCGTCGAGCGCGCTGTAGAAGTCGTTCGTGCAGGCCTCCGCCCGGATCACCGGGCCACGGGAAACGCAGGTGATTTCGACGCGCTGGCAGTGGTCCGCCTGGCGTGGATTGCGCTCGTGAAACAGCTCTACATCGACACGAATAAGTTTGTGGTCGTAGCGTTCGACCTTTGCGAGTTTCTCCGCCACGTGCACCCGGTAATGATCCGGCACTTCGACGTTACGGCCCTTGACCACGATGTCCATGTGACCTCCCTAGTTCGGACGGTCGTTCGTTCCGGCATCCGGTCGCGCACCCCTGGGGGAGGTCCCACTCGGCGTCGACCGGTCAGTGCGGCTACGCCTCCTTTCACCACCGGGGGCGGGTGGAAAGACCTCCTACCCCCGACAGGAAAACGCTAACTCCTGTTCGCCCCACAGTCACCCCCGGTCGCCGGGACAGCCAATAATTTTTCACAGCTCATACACCAACGGGTGAAACGGAAACACGCACCGTCACAACCTGCGCCGTTTCTCGGTCGCGGCGAGCACCGCGGCGACCGTGGGTGACAGCCCGCTCGCCGTCAGCGCCCGCCCCACCGCGGCGAGGGTGGCCCCGGTGGTCAGGATGTCGTCGAGCACCACCACCGCCGTCTCGGGCCCGGACGGGACCCGCGGGCGGACCCGGAAGGCGGCCTCGGCCGCCGCCGCCCGGCCGGCGCTGTCCAGGGTCACCGAGTCGGGCCGGGGCAGGGCGCGCAGGGGGCGCCGCACCCGCACCGGCCAGCCCGCCCGGCGCAGCCGGTCCGCACAGTGCCGGGTCAGCCGGCCGAGGTGGTCGCCGTACCGGGCGCGGGCCGCCGCCGCGGTGTCCGGCACCGGCACCAGCGTCACCGGGCGGACCTCGCCCACCGCCGCCGCCACGACCTCGGCGAGCAGCGCCCCCAGCGGCCGGGCCAGCCCGTGCCGGCCGTGGTCCTTGTACGCCAGCAGCGTCTCCCGCAGCGGGCCGGCGTACGGGCCGAGGGCGACGCAGGGCGGCAGGTCGGGCGGGGCGGGAGTGGGACGTACGGCCCGGGGACGCAGCGCGCCCAGCGCCGTCACGCACTCCGGGCAGACTCCGTGCCGCAGCCCCGGCCGCCGTTCCCGGCAGCCGGCGCACTCCACGGGCAGCACCAGGTCGGTGAGGTCCGCCCAGAGCCCGCCGAGATCCCGCACGGAGATCAGTAGAGGAAGAAGGGGGCGGTCGGGTTGCCGGCCCGCGCCCCGGCCGAGGGCGGCGCGACCTCCTGCACCTGCTCGGGCTGGATCCGCTCGAACGGGCCGCTGCGGTACGCCACCCCGTTCGCCTCGTACATCGCGGCGCCGAGGCGGCCCACCGCGTTCGCCGGGTACGCGGCGAGGTGCGTCACCCGGGCGCCGATCTTGTCCTCCAGCCGGCTCTCCCGCGCGCCGTCCACGCTGACCTCGTAGACCGCTGGGCGGCCGACCGCGCCCGCGAGGACCAGGGTGTTCTCGCCGTACCAGTCGACGGCCGACAGGTTGGTCAGCCGGGTGTGCAGCCGACGGGCCGGGCCGGGGGTGCCCCCCGCACCGTCGGGGCTGAGGGCGGCGACGTAGAGCGTGCCTCCGGCGATGAAGGCGATCCGGTGACCGTCCAGCGAGGCCGCGACCGCGGTCACCGGGCCGGGTACGCCCAGCGACACGGGGGTGAGCTGCGCCTGCGCGTCGAAGCGGTACAGGCTTCCGTCGGCGACCACCAGCCCGGCCGGCTGCCCCCGGTACGTCGAGCGCAGCCAGACGGGCCGGCTCATGGCGGCGTAGCTCTTGGCGCTGCGGGTGAACACGGCCACCGGATCGGTGCCGGTGCCGACGGAGAGCCACTGGCGGTCGGCGTCGGTGACCACCAGCGCCGCCAGGATCTGGTTGTCGGCGCGGCTGAGCCCGGCGGACACGACGTTCCGGTTCGCCTTGGCGTCCACGGGCACCGGGCCGCTCGGCTCTCCGGCGTAGGCCAGCGGGTGGACGGCCCCCTCGTAGACGCAGAACCGCTGGAAACTCTCCGCGAGCTGGTGCACCGGGCGCTCCAGGCGGCGCCGCTCCAGGTCCGGGATGAACTCCTGGGACTGGTTACGGATCTTGATGTCGAGCGGCCCGTCGAGGTCCGACAGCGACCAGGCGAGCTGCGTGCCGAGCTGCTCCAGCCGGGCCTTGTCCTCCGGCATCTCCAGGTCGACCTCCCAGCGGCCGTCCGTCCGGGTGGCGTTGTTGATCAGGCGGGTGCCGTCCGGCAGCCTGCTCACCCCCGTGCCGAGCCAGGCCGAGGGGCCGGCGGTCAGCCACTTGACCACCTCGCTCACCCGCCGCTCGTCCGGCACGGCGAGAGGCAGGTAGCGCTGGTCGGGGACGAGGCGGCTGCGGTCGTTGTTCCAGAAGTAGATCGTCCGGCTCTGGTAGTACGTCTCCAGCGCCTCGACGCTGAGCAGCAGCGCGGTCGGCGGGTTCGCCACGTACAACCCCCCGTCCGTCAGGCCCTCCTGCCCGGGCTGGCTGCGCAGCTCGAAGGTGTAGGTCGTGGTGCTCGTCTCCGGCGGGGCCAGCGTGCCGTCGGTGCGCAGCTGCCCGACCTGCTGCACCTTGAGGGTGACCTCGGTCCGGTCCGGGGCGTACACGATCACCGGCTCCTCGGTGAGCCGGACGACGGCCAGCGCGACCTCGCTGCCCTCCTTCGCCTGGAGGCGGTCGCGGTCGGCCGGCGTGATGAACTGCCGGACGCGCTGGTAGGCCCGGTCCGGCTCGCCGGCCGCGGCGGAGAGGAAGTTCTCGACGAACTGCTCCGCGTCGGTGCCGCCCGCGCTCCGGCTCGGGGGCTCGCCCCGGCTGCCGCTGGTCGAGCCGGCCTCCGCCGCCGGCCCCGGCCCCTTCACCCGGACCTCGGTGTTCTCCGGGATGCCGCAGCCGGCCGCGCCGCCCAGCAGCAGCGCCCCGCCGAGCAGGCCGGCGAGCAGCCGACGCCTCACGACCCCACCTCCGCGTGCCCGCCGTTGCCCGGTCGCCCGGGACCGACGGTCAGCGCGCCGTCGGCACCCGGGCCGATCGCGAGCGCGCCGCCGGTGCCGGGGCCGATGGCCAGCAGCCCGCCCGCCCGGGGGCCGCCGAAGGGCAGCGCGGCGTCGGCCGGTACCAGCCGCAGCGGCGAGGTGGTCAACCGGTCGCCGGCCCGCGACGGCAGGGTGAGCCGGAACTGGGCGCCCTGCCCGGGCGCCCCCCAGGCCTCCAGCCAGCCGCCGTGCAGCCGGGCGTCCTCCAGGCTGATCGACAGGCCGAGCCCGGTGCCGCCGGTCTGCCGGGCGCGGGACGGGTCGGCCCGCCAGAAGCGGTTGAACACCAGCTTCTCCTCGCCCGGCTTGAGCCCCACCCCGTGGTCCCGGACGGTGATCGCCACCGCCGTGTCGTCCACCCCGAGCGTGATCAGCACCGGCTTGCCCTCGCCGTGCTCGACGGCGTTGCCGACCAGGTTGCGCAGCACCCGTTCCACCCGCCGGGGGTCGACCTCGGCGATCACCGGGGTGCCGGGGACGTCCAGCTCGATGGCCACCCCGACGCGTTCGGCGAGGCCGGCCAGGCGGTCGGCCACCCGGTGCACGACCGGCACCAGGTCGGTCGGCTCGGAGTCCAGCATGGCGAAGCCGGCATCGAAGCGGCTGATCTCCAGCAGGTCGGTCAGCAGCTCCTCGAACCGGTCCAGCTCGGCCTGGAGCAGCTCGGCGCTGCGCGCCACCGCCGGGTCGAACTCGTCCCGCTCCGCGAAGATCAGGTCGGCGGCCATCCGGACCGTGGTCAGCGGGGTGCGCAGCTCGTGCGACACGTCGGAGGTGAAGCGGCGTTGCAGCCGGGACATCTCCTCCAGCCGCAGGATCTGCCGTTGCAGGTTGGTCGCCATCTGGTTGAACGACGCGGCGAGCAGGGCGAGGTCGTCCTCGCCGTCGACCACCATCCGCTGGTCGAGCAGGCCGGCGGAGAGCCGCTGGGCCGTGCGGGCGGCCACCCGTACCGGGGTCACCACCAGTCGGGTGACCAGGCCGGCGAGCAGGGCGAGCAGGAGCACCAGGGCCGCTCCGGTGGCGGCCACGGTGTCCCGGACGTCGGCGGCCGTGTTGTCCTGCCGGGCCAGCGGCACGAGGTAGTAGAGCTCCACCTGGCCGAAACGGGTGGGCACCGGCGAGCCGTAGACCAGGTATTTCGTGCGCTTCTCGCCCAGTCTGCCGGTGCGGATCTGGCTGGCGACCTTGCCCCCGGCCACGGTCTCGCGCAGCTCGCGGCTGATCAGCGGGCGGACGTTGACCGCGGGCGAGGACCGGGGCTGGATGGCCCCGGTGTGGTTGTCGGCGGTCAGCGCCACGATCACGCCGGTGGTCTGCTGCGGGTCACCGCCGGCCAGGTAGTTGACCGTGCCGTCGATGGTCTCCTGGAGCTGACCCTCCTGCGGCTGGTTGTAGAGGCCGAACTGCTTCGCCGCGTAGTCCGCGCCGTTGCCCAGCCGGATCCGCACGTCGGTCTCGACGTTCTCCACCAGGATGCCGGTGATCTTGTCGGCGATCAGGTAGGCGAAACCGCCCACCAGCAGGCTGGACGCAACCAGTGTGATGGTCACCACCCGCAGCTGGAGCGAGCGCCGCCAGCTCTGGTGCAACCCGGCGAGCAGGCGCGCGGCCCGGCCGTTCACGCCACGCCACAGCTCCCGCGCGGCGACACGCCGGCGCGGAGCTGCCGTCGGGGGGTCCGGAATCGGGGAGGTGGCCACAGTGTGACCAGGCTATCCGGTGCCCGCCTTGTAGCCCACGCCCCGCACGGTGAGGATGATTTCCGGCCGCTCCGGATCCGGCTCGATCTTGGCCCGCAGCCGCTGCACGTGCACGTTGACCAGCCGCGTGTCCGCCGCGTGCCGGTAGCCCCAGACCTGCTCCAGCAACACCTCGCGGGTGAAGACCTGGCGCGGCTTGCGGGCGAGCGCGACCAGCAGGTCGAACTCCAGCGGCGTCAGCTTCACCTCCTCGCCGTTGCGGCTGACGGTGTGCGCCGGGACGTCGATGGTGATCTGGTTGCCGGGCGGCCCGATGGTCAGCATCTCCGGGGCGACGTCCTCGCCACGGCGCAGCCGCGCCCGCATCCGGGCGACCAGCTCCTTGGGCTTGAACGGCTTGACCACGTAGTCGTCGGCCCCGGACTCCAGGCCGAGCACCACGTCGACCGTGTCGCTCTTGGCGGTCAGCATGACGATCGGCACGCCCGACTCGGCCCGGATCGACCGCGCCACGTCGATGCCGCTCATGCCGGGGAGCATGAGGTCGAGCAGGACGATGTCGGGGCGGTTCTCGCGGAACGCGGCCAGCGCCCGCTCGCCGTCGGCGACGAAGGAGGGCAGGAACCCCTCGCTGCGCAGGACGATGCCGAGCATCTCGGCGAGCGCGGGGTCGTCGTCGACCACCAGTACCCGGGCTCTCATGGGGTTAATGTTTGCATCCCCTTCAGTTCGGTGGGATCCGCGTCACCCGGCACGGTACTGCCGTGGGACGTCGCCGCCCAGCAACCGGTGCCCGGCGTCGCCGCCCCGACGTGCGGGTCCACCCGATCGGAACGGGCGTGTCACCATGATCCCCGTGTGCGCCGTCACGCGCCACCGCCGCCCGTCCCCAGGAGTACGCGTGCCCGACGCCGGCCCGACCGCCGTGCTCCCGCGCCGCCCCCTCACGGTCGGCGAGCTGCTGGACTCCGCGGTCCTGTTGCTGCGCGGCCAGGCGCGGGTGCTGGTGCCGATCGCCCTCGCGCTGGCCGTGGCCGAGCAGCTCCTGCTGTACCCGCTGCGGCTCGCCGCCGGCACGGCGCCGCCCGTCTGGTTCCTGGAGTTCGGGCGGTTCGGCGCGTACTGGCTGCTGCTGGCGGTGGGCGCCGCGACCGAGGCGGTGATCATCCTGCTGCTGGGCAACCCGGCCGCCCGCGCCGCCGGGGGCGCGCTGTTCGGCCGCACGGTGGGCCCCCGGGAACTGCTCCGCCCGGCCGGCGCGCGCTGGGGCGCCACCGCGCTGCTCGCCGTCCTGATCGGCGTGGTGATGTGCGGGTTCGCGCTGTTCGGGCCGGTCTGGATCGTCGGCTTCGCCCTGCTCGGCGCCGTCGCGCCGGCATTGGTCGTCGACCGGGTGCACCCGCTGCGCGCCCCGCTGCGATCCGCCGCCCTGGCCGTCCGTGGCGCCGGCCGGGCCGGCTGGATCCGGCTGCTCGGCTACCTGGTCTGGTGGATCCTTCGCCTCGGCCTCGGCATCGGCGTCTACCTCGGGCTGGACTCGTTCGACCTCGTCGACCGGGCCTGGGCCGGGTGGCTGTCGCTGGCCGTCTGGGCGGGCGTGAACAGCGTCGCCTACCCGGCCCTGGCCTGCCTGGACGCCGTGCTGCACCTGGAGACCCGGATGCGTACCGAGGGACTGGACATCCGACTCTCCCGGGCCCGACCGGGCACCCCGGAGACCGTCCTGCTGGCGGCGGGGCGATGAGCTTCAGCCGGTGGTGGACCGAGACCACGGCGGCGCTCGGCGACCGGGTGCCGCTGCCCCTGGTCGCGCTGCTGCTGGTGCTCGCCGCGGTGCTGGTCGCGGCCGGCTGGTACACGTTCCCGGCCTGGATCCCCCGGCGGCTGCCCCGGCTGCGCCGACGCCGCCGGAAGGCCTCGCCCCCGGGCGCCCCGGCGCCGGTCGTCCCCGCTCCCCGCGAGCCGGAGCTGCCGGCCGCCGCGTACGTCTCTCTGGCGGACCGGCTCGCCGCCGAGGGCCGGTACGCCGAAGCCGTCCGGGAGCGGCTGCGCGCGATGGTCCGGGAGCTGGCCCTCCGGCGCGTGGTGCAGCCGCAGCCCGGCATGACAGTCGTCGAGCTGGTACGGGCCGCGACGGAGAGCCGACCGCAGGTCAACCCGCCGCTGAGCGCCGCCGGGGCGATCTTCTCCGAGCTCTGGTACGGCCAGCGCCCCGCCTCCGCCGAGCACGACCACCGGATGCGGGAGCACGCCGCCGACCTGGACCGGGTGCTGACCGGCCGACCCGAGGACGGGCCACGACCATGAGCGCACAGGCCATCGCCGTCCCACCGGCGGCACGCACGGACGCCGCCCCCCGGCGACGACGCCGCCGGCACCGGCTGCTGATCCCGCTGGGCCTGGCCGCGCTGCTGCTGACCACCACCCTGATCACCCACGCGGTCGACCAGCCCGACCCCGGCGACCAGGGGTTCCTCTCCCCCGTGGCGACGGGGGACGACGGCGGCAGCCGGCTCGCCGACGCGCTGCGCGAGCGGGGCGTCACCGTGCAGCGGGAGACGGACACGCTGCGCGCCCTGCTGGCCGCCCGCAGCGGGGCGGCCACGCTCTTCGTGCCCGCGCCGGCGCTGCTGCACCCCGACACGGTCGGCGCGTTGGACTCGCTGCCCTCGGCCACCAGGCTGGTGCTGGTGGACCCGCCGCGACGGGTGCTGGAGACGGTCCGGCTGCTGCCGGTGGAACCGGCCGGCCGCCGGTGGGCCGCGCAGGCGGTGGGGCCGGACGCGCGGGGCCTGCCCTGCCCGCTGCCCGAGCTGCGCGACCTCGGGCGCGCGGCGGTCGGGCTGCAGCGCTACGCGGTCGCCTCGGGCGCGTCGGCGCCCGTCCGGTTCTGCTTCGCCGACGGGCTCGCCCTGCTGACCCGGGTCCCCGAGAGCACCGTGGCGGTGGGCGCCAGCGATCCGTTCCGCAACGACCGGATCGACGAGTGGGACAACCGGGCGTTCGCCACCGCGTTGCTCGGCGGGACCGGTCGGGTGGTGTGGCTCGACCTGGACGGCCCCGAACCCCCGCCGGTCTTCGGCGACGGCAGCAGCGGCAGCCCGGCCTGGTCGCCCACTCCGGGCGGCTCCACCGGGAACGGTGGCCCCGGCACCGGCACCGGAGACGGCACCGGCGACGGGCGCCCCGGCGGCCCGGCGGGCCCGGGCGGGGAGTCCGACGACGACAGCGAGGACGCCGACGGGAGCACCTCCCGCGCCGACAGGCCCGACCCGCCGAACCCGCTCTGGTCCGCCTTCCCCGGCTGGCTGTGGGCGTTGCTGGCCCAGCTCGCCGTGGCCGCCCTGCTGGCCGCGCTCTGGCGGGCCCGCCGGCTCGGCCCGCCGGCGGTGGAGCCACTGCCGGTCACGGTCCGCTCGGCGGAGACGGTGCTCGGCCGGGCCAGGCTCTACGAGAAGGCCGGTGCCCGGGGCGCGGCCGCGCGGACGCTGCGGGCCGCCGCCCTGGACCGTCTGACGCCCCGGCTGCACCTGCCGCCGGCCGCGCCGCCGGCCGACGTGGCCGCCGCGGTCGCCGCCCGCACCGGCGACGATCCCCGGTGGACCGACGGGGTGCTGCACGGCGTCGAGCCCGAGACCGACCAGGAGCTGCTGGACCTGGCCCGCGCGCTGGACCGGCTGACCCGCGCCGTCGCCCCGCCGCCCGCCGACGGCCCCCCGCCGGCCGCGCCGCCGCCCGCCGAGGGCCCGCCCCCGCCCGCCGCACCGCACCCGCACCGAGCCGAAGGAGACCCCCGGTGACCCGACCCGCCGGCACCGCCGAGCCGCCGACCATCGACCCCGTCGACCCCCGCGCCGCCCTGCACCGGCTGCGCGCCGAGGTCGCCAAGGCGGTCGTCGGGCAGGACGCGGTCGTCACCGGCCTGGTGATCGCCCTGCTCTGCCGGGGGCACGTGCTGCTGGAGGGCGTGCCGGGCGTGGCCAAGACCCTGCTGATCCGCACCGTGGCCACGGCCCTCGACCTGGGGTCCAAGCGGGTGCAGTTCACCCCGGACCTGATGCCGGGCGACGTCACCGGCTCGCTGATCTTCGACCCGCGCACCGCCGCCTTCACCTTCCGCGAGGGGCCGGTCTTCACCAACCTGCTGCTCGCCGACGAGATCAACCGGACGCCGCCGAAGACCCAGTCGGCGCTGTTGGAGGTGATGGAGGAGCGGCAGGTCTCGGTCGAGGGCGAACGGCGGCTGCTGCCCGACCCGTTCATCGTCGCCGCCACCCAGAACCCGATCGAGTACGAGGGCACCTATCCGCTGCCGGAGGCGCAGCTCGACCGGTTCCTGCTCAAGCTCACCGTGCCGCTGCCCAACCGGGAGGAGGAGCTGGGCGTGCTCCGCGCGCACCACACCGGCTTCGACCCGCGCGACCTGACCGCCGCCGGCGTACGGCCGGTGGCCGACGCGGCCGACCTGGCGGCGGCCCGGGCGGCGGTCGGCCGGGTGCACGTGGCCGAGCCGCTCTTCGGCTACATCGTCGACCTCTGCCGGGCCACCCGCAACACCCCGGCGCTGGAGCTGGGCGCCTCGCCCCGGGGCGCCACCGCACTGCTCAACACGGCCAAGGCGTGGGCCTGGCTGGCCGGCCGCGACCACGTCGTACCGGACGACGTGAAGGCGGTCGCCCGGCCGACGCTGCGGCACCGGCTGCGGCTGCGCCCCGAGGTGGAGCTGGAGGGCGTCGGCGTGGACGCGGTGCTGGACACGGTGCTCGCCACCGTGCCGACGCCGCGATGACCTGGCGGGCGGCGCTGCTGCTGGCGGTCGGCGCGCTGACCCTGCCGGCCTGGCCGTCGCCGTTCGCCGGGCTGCTGGTGATGACCGGGGCGGTACTGCTGCTGGTGCTGCTCGACCGGGCGCTGGCCGCGCCCCCGGGCGCGCTCACGGCCGCCCGGGAGGGGGACCGCGCGGTCCGGCTCGGCGGCACCGCCACCGTCGCGCTGCTGCTGCACAACCCCTCCGGTCGTACGCTGCGGGCCCGGGTCCGCGACGCCTGGGTGCCCTCCGCCGGCGCCCGCCCCGACGTGCCCCCGGCGCAGCTCGTACGCGTCGAGCCGGGCGCGACGGTGGCGCTGCCCAGCCGGCTCACGCCCCTGCGGCGGGGCGACCGGCCGGCCGTGGCACTGACCGTGCGCTCGTTCGGGCCGCTGGGGCTCGGGTTCCGGCAGCGTGCCGGCCGGCCGGCCACCCCGCCCTGGACGGTGCGCGTGCTGCCCCGCTTCGACTCCCGCCGGCACCTGCCGGAGAAGCTGTCCCGGCTGCGGGTCATCGACGGCACCCAGGTGAGCCGCGGGCGGGGCCAGGGCACCGAGTTCGACACCCTCCGCGAGTACGTGGTCGGCGACGACGTGCGGTCGATCGACTGGCGGGCGAGCGCGCGCCGGGCCGACGTGCTGGTGCGCACCTGGCGGCCGGAGCGGGACCGCCGGCTGGTGTGCGTGCTGGACACCGGGCGGACGTCGGCGGTGCGGGTCGGCGACGAGCCCCGGCTGGACACCGCGATCGACGCCGCGCTGCTGCTCACCGCCCTCGCCGCCCGCGCCGGCGACCGGGTCGACCTGCTCGCGGCCGACACGGCGGTGCGCGCCACGGTCAGCGGCAGCGGCGGGCCGGCCCTGCTCCCCCGGGTGGTGCACGCCCTCGCCCCGCTCCAGCCGACGCTGGCGGAGACGGACTTCGACCTCATCGCCGGCGAGCTGCTGCGCCGGCAGCGGCAGCGCAGCCTGGTGGTGCTCTTCACCGCGTTGGAGGCCGGTGCCCTCGGCGAGGGGCTGCTGCCGGTGCTCCCCCGGCTGGCCGCCCGGCACAAGGTGGTGATCGCGGCCACGCACGACCCGGTGCTGACCGCCCTCACCGGCACCGTCCCGCGGCGCCCGTCGGACGCCTACGCCGCGGCGGCGGCCTGGCGGGCGCTCGCCGAACGCGACCGGGTGCGCGCCGCCCTGGGCCGGCACGGCGTGACCGTCGTCGACGCCCCGGCGGGCCGGTTGGCCCCCACGCTGGCCGACACCTACCTGCGCCTCAAGGCCCTCGGTCAGCTCTGAGGCGGATCGGCGGCGTGGCGGCGCTGCCCGGCGGTGGCCCGGCGACCGAGGACCACCACGTACGCCAGGAAGGCGAGCCAGACGGCGGCGCCCACGGCGACGCGGAGCGGAACCGGCACGGGCGCGGGGGTCACGAACGCCTCGATGACGGCGGAGACCGCGAAGAGGCCCACCAGCCCGACGGCGACCAGGACGCCCTCGCGTCCCGCCCGGGCCACCGCCTGCCCCCGGGTGAGCTGCGTCGGCGGCGCGATCCACGCCCACCCGATGCGCAGGCCCACCCCGGCTGCCACGAAGACCCCGGTGAGCTCCAGCAGCCCGTGTGGGGTGATCAGGCCGAAGAAGACGTCCGCGCGGCCGTAGGCGACCATCACCCCGCCGACCACGCCGATGTTGAGCGCGTTCTGCCAGAGCAGGTAGAGCACCGGGACGATCAGCACCCCGGCGGCGAGGCACTGGGCGGCGAGCCAGGCGTTGTGCGTCCACAGGTGGAAGGCGAACGTCGGCGCGGCGAACTCGGTGTAGTAGCCGGCGAAGCCGGACTCGACCAGGTCGGCGGCCGCCTCGTCGCCGATGAAGGCCGCCGCCGTCTGCGGGTTGCCCGCCACGAACCAGATCAGGAAGAGGCTGAGCAGGCTGAACCCGGTCGCCACCCCGCACCACCAGGGCCACGCGCGGTAGACCGCGGCGGGGAAGCCGGTCACGAAGAACCGCCCGACCGCCGCCCACGACGGGCGCGGGCGGCCGGTGAGCCGGGCCCGGGCGCGCAGCACCACCTGGGAGAGCTGGCTGACCAGCGCCGGGTCGGGTGAGCGGCTGCGCAGCACCGACAGCTGGGTGGCCGCCCGCTGGTAGAGGACGACCAGCTCGTCGACCTCGGCGGCGTCGAGTCGGCCGCGACCGGAGAGCTCCTCCAGCCGTCGCCACTCCCCGCCGTGTTCCGCGACGTACGCGTCGAGATCCACCGTCACCCCCGTCCGGCGATCATAGTGTTCACTGTCGGGGTGAGAGCACAACCACGACCGCCGGCCCGACCCGCCCCGTGGGGTGACGCCGGGCTGGTCAGCGGGGAGGCCGTGGAGCTGGACGTCCGGGCCGCCCGGATCGGTTCCCGGGTGCTCGCGCTGCTGCTCGACGTCCTGGCCCAGGCGGTCCTCATGCTGGTGCTGTCCATGAGCGTCGGCGTCGCGCTGCTCAACCTGCCGGAGGGGCTGGTCGACGGCGCCCTGGCCGGCGGGCTCGCGACGGTGGGCCTGATCCTGGTGCTGGTCGGCTACCCGGTGCTGTGCGAGCGGTTCAACCACGGCCGCACGCTGGGCAAGATGGCGGTCGGCCTGCGGGTGGTCAGCGCCGACGGCGCTCCGGTCGCGGCGCGGCAGTCGCTGACCCGGGCGCTGGTCGGCGTGGCCGTGGAGTGGCCCGGCCTGGTGCTGCCGCTGTTGAGCTGGGTGGCCGGGGTGGCGGTGATGATGACGGACCGGCGCGGGCGCCGGCTGGGCGACCTGGTGGCGGGCACGCTGGTCGTGCACACCCGGGCGGCGACCGCCTGGCGGCCCGTTCCCACGGCGGTGCCCGCGCTGGCGGGCTGGACGGCCACGGTGGACCTGAGCCGGCTGGACGACACCCTGGCGTTGGCCGCCCGGCAGTACCTGGCCCGGGTGCACCAGCTGGCGGAGCCGGCGCGTGGGCGGCTGGGGCACGGGCTGTGGACCGAGATCTCCGCGGTGATCACGCCGCCCCCGCCCCCGGGCATGCCCGCGTCGGTCTACCTGGCCGCGGTCCTCGGCGAGCGGCACCGGCGGGCGAGGTACCGGCTGGGGCTCGACCGGACGGCCGCCGCGACGCTCTGGCCGGAACTCGTGCCCGGTCCGCCCACGCCGGCCGCCGCTCGGCCCGGGACCGACGCGTCGTCGGGCCCGATCCGGCCGGCGGCGCCCGACCTCGCCCCGGTGGCCGGGCCCGCCGTGCCGGCGCAGGCCGCTCCGGCGCTACGACCGGCGGTCGTGCTGTCGGCGCGGGACGGCGGCGCCCCGGCGTCCCCCGCCGGCACCTGGTCCGACGCCGGCGCCTGAGCGGGCGGCCCGGTCCGGCCGGGCAGGCGGGGCGGGCGTCGGCTGTGGCAGGATCCGGCTCGCCCCTACGGAGACAGGATGACCGTGGCCGACGACCTGTTCACCCCCACGATCGCACCGGCGGCGTACGAGGCGCGACGCCCACCGTGGCGGCCCCAGTCGCTGATCTTCCCCGCCGCGTTCGGTGGTCCGACGGCCGTCACCGTGCTGGCGCTGGTCAACGGGCGTCGCCTGGGGGCGTCCCGCCCGGCCCACCTGGCGGTGCTCGGCACCGGACTGGCCGGGCTGGTCGCCCGGCTGACGATCACACTCGCGTTCTTCGACGACGGGGGCAACCGCCCCGTACGGCTGATCGGGGCGCTGGCCGGCGGGCTGGTCTGGCTCGTGGCCGCCGCCACGCAGAAGCGCCTGTTCCGGGCGTACGAGCTGCGCGGCGGCCAGCCCGCGTCGCTGTGGCTGCCCGGCCTCGGGGCGGTGTTCGTGCTCGGCTTCGCCGAGGCCGTGCTGGTCTTCCTGGTGGCCGTCGCGTGACCGCCCCGGAGTTGCAGCTCGCCCGGGTGGCCCGGTTGCTGGAGGTGAACCGCCCGGAGCAGGCCCTGGCCGAGGTCGACCGGCTGCCCGCCCCGCTGGCCACCAGCCTGCTCGCGTTCCGGCTGCGGGCGGGCGCGCTGACCGTGCTCGACCGCTGGGACGACGTGGTGGCCGTGGCCCGGCAGGGGCTCGCCGAGCACGGCCCGGACGCCGAACTGCTCGGCCGGCTCGGCCTCGCGCTGCGGCACCGTCGCGAGCACGCCCTCGCCGAGCGGGCGCTGCTCGACGCGCTCGCCATCGAGCCGGAGAACCCGTGGCTGCTCTGCCAGTACGCCGACCTCTGCTCCGCCGTGGGCCAGACCGACAAGGCGGAACGCCTGGTGGCCCGCGCGGCGGCGATCGCCCCGGACGCGCCGGCCGTCTTCGCCTCCCGGTTCCAGCTCGCGTACGCCCGGGGTGACGACCGGGCGGCCGAGCGGGTCGCCCGGGAGTTCCTCGGGGCGTGGCCGGACAACCCGGTGGCGCTCGCCCTGCACGGCGCCGCCGCCGCCCAGCGCGGCCGGGTGGGCACCGCGCACCGCGCCTTCGGCCAGGCGGCGGCGCACGATCCGACCGACGCCGACTACGCCGACGCCGCCTGGGAGACCCGGGTGTACGCGCACCCGCTGCTGCTGCCGTTGCGCCCGCTCTACCGGCTGGGGATCTTCCGCACCTGGATGCTCGCGGTCGGCACGATCGTGCTGCTCAGTGCCGCCGGCCTGAACGTGCTCGGCGGCCTGTTCGCCGTGGCCTGGATGCTCTTCTGCGTCTGGTCGTGGATCGCTCCGCCGCTGGTCCGCCGGATGGTGCTGGGCCGGTGGCGGTCGTGAGGGCGTTCGGGCCCTGGCTGGCCGTCCTCGCCGTGGTGCTGCTGCTCGACGCGCTGCGGCTGCGCACGCTCGCCGCCGTGGTCTCGGTGGCCTGGCTCGTCTGGTGCGTGTGGAGCTGGGTCCGCCCCGCCCGCCGCCGCTCCCACCGGGACTGACCGCAGGGCGGCACGCGTCCGCCCGCGCGGCAACGCCGGCCGGCTCGCCCCGGTGCCGGCGGCGCGCCCGCCCCGGAAACGCCGACCGGGCCGGCCGCTCGGCAGGGAGCGGTCGGCCCGGTCGGTGCGGCCGGGGTCAGTACCGGTAGTGCTCCGGCTTGAACGGGCCCTCCACGGAGATGCCGAGGTAGGCCGCCTGCTCCTTGGTCAGGGTGCTCAGCTTGGCGCCGAGCGCCTCCAGGTGCAGCCGGGCGACCTTCTCGTCGAGGTGCTTGGGCAGCACGTAGACGCCGATCGGGTATTCCTCGGTCTTGGTGAACAGCTCGATCTGGGCGATCGTCTGGTTGGCGAACGAGTTCGACATCACGAAGCTCGGGTGGCCGGTGGCGTTGCCCAGGTTCAGCAGCCGGCCCTCCGACAGCACGATGATGGCGTGCCCGTCGGCGAACTTCCAGAGGTCGACCTGCGGCTTGATGTTGACCCGCTCGACGTCGGGACGCTTCGCCAGGCCGGCCATGTCGATCTCGTTGTCGAAGTGGCCGATGTTGCCGACGATGGCCTGGTGCTTCATCCGGGCCATGTGCTCGTTGGTGATGACGTCGAAGCAGCCGGTGGCGGTGATGAAGATGTCCGCCTGCTCGACCACGTCGTCCAGGGTGGCGACCTGGTAGCCGTCCATCGCCGCCTGGAGCGCGCAGATCGGGTCGACCTCGGTCACCACGACCCGGGCGCCCTGGCCGCGCAGCGACTCGGCGCAGCCCTTGCCGACGTCGCCGTAGCCGAGCACGACCGCCATCTTGCCGCCGATCAGCACGTCGGTGGCCCGGTTGATGCCGTCGATCAGCGAGTGGCGGCAGCCGTACTTGTTGTCGAACTTGCTCTTCGTCACCGAGTCGTTGACGTTGATGGCGGGGAAGAGCAGGGTGCCGGCGCGGTGCATCTCGTAGAGCCGGTGCACGCCGGTGGTGGTCTCCTCGGTCACGCCCTTGATGCCGGCGGCGATCCGGGTCCACCGCTGGCCGTCGGAGGCGAGCGAGCGGTGCAGCACGCCGAGGATGACCGCGTACTCCTCGGAGTCGGCGGACTCGACCGGCGGGACGGCGCCGGCCTTCTCGAACTCGACGCCCTTGTGCACCAGCAGGGTGGCGTCGCCGCCGTCGTCGAGGATCATGTTCGGGCCCTGCCCGTCGGGCCAGGCGAGCACCTGCTCGGTGCACCACCAGTACTCCTCCAGGCTCTCGCCCTTCCAGGCGTAGACCGGGACGCCGGCCGGGGCCTCGGGGGTGCCGTCCGGGCCGACCACGATCGCGGCGGCGGCGTGGTCCTGGGTGGAGAAGATGTTGCAGGACGCCCAGCGGACCTGCGCGCCGAGCGCGACCAGGGTCTCGATCAGGACGGCGGTCTGGATGGTCATGTGCAGCGACCCGGTGATCCGGGCACCGGCGAGCGGCTGGGCGTCGGCGAACTCACGACGGATCGCCATCAGGCCGGGCATCTCGTGCTCGGCGAGCTGGATCTCCTTGCGCCCGAACTCGGCGAGCGACAGATCCGCCACCTTGTAGTCGCCCTCGGCGAGAGTGCTCGGCCGGGCCTCGGACGGCGTCCCGCTGGCGGACGCCGGGAGGGTGCTGGTCATGGAATCTCCTGTCGGACGATGTGCTGCGCGACCATTCACCTTACGCGCGCGGACCGCCCTCGCGAGGACCGGCCGGTGAAGAGAGCACGAAGACATCAGCGGACAGCGCACGGGGCGGTCGGTCGTGGACGGTGTCCCGTCCGCCAGCCGCCCGCCCCGTGCATCCCCCCGGTTTGGTTCCCCCGCACGTTCTCGGACCGTCGTCGCGATAACGCTGCGTACTCATAGAGTCACACTGCGCCAGTGCCGAGTCAAGCTATTCCGGGAAAGTCGGACTTGCGCCGTCGTCCCGCGCCTCAGCGCAGGCCGCAGCTCGCCACGTACGCCTCCCCCGCGCCACCCAGGCGCAACGGCCCGGCGGCGGCGCTCCCGACGGCCGCCCGCCCCGGCCCCAGCGTCACCGCGCCGGCCCCGTCGTCGACCGAGACCTCACCGGAGCCGCAGAGCACCACCCGGGGCCCGGGCACCTCGACGGTCACCTGCGGCAGCCCCGCGCCCACCGTCACCCGGTGCAGCGCGAAGTCCTCCACCGGCACCGGCCAGGTGACCACGCCCGGGGCCACCTCCAGCGGCGGCACCACCGGGTCGCGGAGCACCTCGAAGCGCAGCACCCGCAGCAGCTCCTCGACGTCCACCCGCTTCGGCGTCAGCCCGCCGCGCAGCACGTTGTCGCTGGCCGCCATGATCTCCACGCCGGTGCCGCGCAGGTAGGCGTGCAGGTTGCCGGCCGGCATCCAGATCGCCTCGCCGGGTGCCAGCCGCACCCGGTTGAGCAGCATCGCCACCAGCACCCCGGGGTCGCCCGGGTAGGCGGCGGCCAGGTCCCGCGCCAGCTCCGCGTCCGGCCCCGCGACCGGCGCCGACGCCACGGCCGCCACCAGCGCGTCGCGCCGGTCGGCGGGCCAGGTCAGCAGCAGCCGTACGGCCTCGCGCAGGCCCGCCGGCCCGGTGCGCAGCGCCGCCAGCACCGGCTCCAGCGCGGGTACGCCGAAGCCGGCCAGCGCCGCCGCCGAGGCGGCCGGGTCCCGGAACCCGCAGAGCGCCTCCATCGGCGAGAGCGCGACCAGCAGCTCCGGCTTGTGGTACGGGTCGACGTAGTTGCGCTGCCCGTCGGGGCGGGCCGCGTCGGCGGTGTGCCCGGCGCGGGCCTGCTCGGCGTCCGGGTGCGCCTGGAGGCTCAGCGGGGCGTCGGCGGCGAGCACCTTGAGCAGGAACGGCAGCCGGGTGCCGAACCGGCCGACGAGCCGCTCGCCGAGCCAGTGGTCCGGCTCGGCGAGCAGCAGGTCGGTGAGGCTCACCCGGTCACCGTCGCGGTCGACCGCGGCGGGGCCGCCCGGGTGGGCGCCCAGCCACAGTTCGGCCTCCGGGCCGTCGCTCGGCACCGGCCGCCCCTGCAACTCGGCGATGGCCGAGCGGGACCCCCAGGCGTAGTCGCGGATCGGTCCGTGCAGCAGCTCCACCGGTCAGCTCCCGGGCCGCCCGGCCGCCTCACCCGGCTCGGCGCCCGGCGCGGCGGGCGACGCGGTCCCGGCGCCCGCCCGCTCGGCGGCGACGCTGTAGATGTCCGGCTCCAGGTAGATCACCCGGGCGGTCGGCACGGCTGCGCGGATCCGGGTCTCGACGGTGTTGATGCTGCGGGCCAGCACCTCCGCGGTGTCGCCGGACGGCACGGCGACCTTGGCGGCCACCATCAGCTCCTCGGGGCCGAGGTAGAGCGTCTTCATGTGGATGATCCGCTCGAACTCGGGACCGTCGGTGACCGCCTTCTCGATCGCCGCGACGTCCTGCGCCTCGGCGCCCTCGCCGAGCAGCAGGCTCTTGGTCTCGATGGCGAGGATGATCGCGATCACCACCAGCAGCACACCGATCATCGCGGTGCCCACCGCGTCCCACCGGCCGTTGCCGGTGATCAGCGTCATGCCGACGCCGAAGAGCGCGAAGACCAGGCCGACCAGCGCGCCCAGGTCCTCCAGCAGCACCACCGGCAGCTCGGGAGCCTTGGCCCGCCGGACGAACTTCACCCAGGACTGGTTGCCCCGAACGAGGTTGGACTCGACGATCGCGGTGCGGAAGGAGAACGTCTCCATGATGATCGCCGCCACCAGCACCACGACCGGCACCCAGTGCCACGAGGTGATGCCCTCCTCGTGCGACCACTTGTGGTACGCCTCGTAGAGGGCGAACAGGCCACCGACGCTGAACAGCACGATGGACACGATGAACGCGTAGATGTAGCGCTCCCGGCCGTAGCCGAACGGGTGCTGCGGGGTGGCCGCCCGCTTGGCCCGCCGCCCGCCGAGCAGCAGCAGCCCCTGGTTGCCGGAGTCGGCGACCGAGTGGATCGACTCGGCCAGCATCGACGACGATCCGGTCAGCAGGAACGCGACGAACTTGGTGACGGCGATGCCGGCGTTGGCCAGCAGGGCGGCGACGATCGCCTTCGTACCACCGTTGGCGCTCACGCCGTCGCTCCGTCGTGTCGCGCGGCACCGCCGGGCATCGGCGCGGCGCGCCCCTCGACCCGTTCCCTGCTATCGCTCACTGGTTTGCCAGCTCCTTCATTTCGGTGATGGCCGGCACGGCCATCGGGTCCAGTCCGTGTGCCAGGGCGAGGTAGATCGAGGCGAAGTCCGGCACGGCGACCAGCGAGGCGAGCCGCTCCAGCGCGGAGCCGCCCTCGGCGGTCACCACGTCGCAGCGCACGCCCCGCCGCTCGGCGAGGGTCTGCACGGCGTCCGCGCGCCGCTCCTCGACGTCGAGGGGCTCGTCGGCGTCGTCCTCCGGGTTCAGCCCGCCGTCGCGCAGCAGCACCAACCGCAGCCGGGTGCCCGACGGCGCCTCCTCGTCGGGGTCGGCGAAGATGTCCCGCTCCCCCTCGGCCAGGCCGCCGAAGACGCCGTCGAGCAGGCCGACCCGGCCGCGCCCCGCCTCGCCGAGCGCGCCGCTGACCACGGGGTAGCGGGCGTTGGCGGACAGGGTGTCGCCGAACCGGCGGGCCGCGACGGTGGCCAGCGGCGACGAGCCCCAGACGATCGGCACCGAGCCGGCCAGGCCCAGCGCCAGCGACTTCGCCGGGTTGACGAAGGACTCGGCCGTCGGACGACAGCGATCGGCGTCCGCGTCCAGCCGGGCCGCGGTCTCCGCCAGATCCGCCTCGTTGACCTTCACGAGGCCGAGCGTACGGGCGGCGAGCAGGACCGGCACGGTGAGCGCCCAGAGGCTGGCCCGGGCCGGGGCGCGCCGGGGCACCGGGATGAACGGCGCCCGGGCCCGCTCGGCCACGGACTGCAACTGCGAGTCGGGCGCGCCGACGGCGACCAGCCGGGCGCCCCGCCGGTGCGCGGCCTCGGCGGCGCCCAGCGCCTCGGGGCTGCGACCGGAGGCGCTGACGGCGATGACCACGTCGGCGGCGCCCACCCAGCCGGGCACGCCGGCGCTGCGGTGCGGGATGACCGGCACCGGGCAGCGCGGCCCGGCGACGGTGGCCAGCACGTCACCGGTACGCCCGGCGGTGCCGATGCCGGCGATGACGACCGCCCGGGGGCGGCCCTCGTCGGCGAGCACCTGGAGGTTGGCCTCGGCGGCCAGGGCGGCCGTCTCGCGGACCTGCGCCCCGGCGGAGGCGGTGTGCCGCAGCATGCCGCCCGGGTCGCGCTCGGCCAGCGCGGCCGGGTCGTCGAGGAGTGCCTCGTCGGGCTCGCGCTGGCCGCTGACTCCGGCCGTACCGTCGATCATGACTGCTCCGCGGGGCCGCGCGCCTCGTCCAGCAGCAGCACCGGCACGTCGTCGCGGACCTCGAAGATCCGGCCGCACTCGGTGCAGGTCAGCGTCTGCGCCTGCGCGTCGTAGTCGAGCGGGGCGTGATGCGTGTCCGGACAGGCGAGGATTTCCAGCAACTGCGGGTCCAGGGCCACGGCGCGGCTCCTTCCACGTATGCGGTTTCACCGATCGACGGTGCCGACCGGCGCAGGCGATCTTATCGGCGAACCCGGTCGAGCACCTCGTCACGGAGGGCGGCCATCCGCTCCCGCGTCGGGGCCTCGACGTTGAGCCGCAGCAGCGGCTCGGTGTTGGAGGCGCGCAGATTGAACCACGCGCCGTCCGGGAAGCGCAGGGTGAGCCCGTCCAGCTCGTCGGCGTCGGCCTGCGGGTACGCGGCCCGCACCTCGGCCACCTTGGCGGCCTGGTCGGCCACCGTCGAGTTGATCTCGCCCGAGGCGACGTACCGCTCGTACTCGCTCGCCAGCACGGAGAGCGGCAGCGACTGCTCACCCAGGGCGGCCAGGGTGTGCAGCGCGGCGAGCATGCCGGTGTCGGCGAACCAGAAGTCGCGGAAGTAGTAGTGGGCCGAGTGCTCGCCGCCGAAGATCGCGTTCGTCCGGGCCATCTCCGCCTTGATGAAGGAGTGCCCGACCCGCGCGACGACCGGCTCGCCGCCGTGCTCACGGATGATCTCCGGCACGGCGTTGGAGGTGATCAGGTTGTGGATCACCGTCGAGCCGGGGTGCTTGGCCAGCTCGCGGGCCGCCACCAGGGCGGTGATCGCCGACGGCGAGACCGGCTCGCCCCGCTCGTCGACCACGAAGCAGCGGTCGGCGTCGCCGTCGAACGCCAGGCCGATCTCGGCGCCGTGCTCGACCACCGCGCGCTGGAGGTCGACCAGGTTGGCCGGGTCCAGCGGGTTGGCCTCGTGGTTGGGGAAGGTGCCGTCCAGCTCGAAGTAGAGCGGCACGATCTCCAGCGGCAGCGCCGGCAGGACGGTGTCGCCGAGCACGGCCGGCACGGTGTAGCCGCCCATGCCGTTGCCGGCGTCGACGACCACCTTCAGCGGACGGATGCCGGAGAGGTCGACCAGCTGCCGCAGGTACGCCGCGTAGTCGGCCAGCAGGTCGCGGCGCTCGACCGGCGCGGCCGGCGGGTCGGCCGGGCGGGCCTCGCCCTTGTCCAGCAGGGCCTGCGCCCGCTCGCGGATCTCGGCCAGCCCGCTGTCCTGCCCGATCGGACGGGCCCCGGAGCGGCACATCTTGATGCCGTTGTACTGCGCGGGGTTGTGGCTGGCGGTGAACATCGCCCCGGGCAGCCCCAGCGCGCCGGAGGCGTAGTAGAGCATGTCGGTCGAGGCGAGGCCCAGCTCGACGACCGCGCGTCCCTCGGCGCGGACGCCGGTGGCGAAGGCGGTCGCCAGCCCCGGACCGGTGGCCCGCATGTCGTGCGCGACGAGCACCGCCTCGCCCTGCTCGCCGAAGCCGTTCAGCACCTGCGCGAAGGCCGCGCCGAGGGCCTCGGCGGCGCGCTCGTCCCACTGGTCCGGCACCGTCCCACGGACGTCGTAGGCCTTCACGATCTGGGACAGATCAGACACCGGTCTCGCTCCTTGCGCCGCAGGTCCTCAACGGGCTGAGCGTATCGGAGGGCCGCGGCGCGGCCCGGCTCAGCCAGGGAGCCGGGGCATGATCACGGTGTGGTCGCCACCGCCGGCCTCCGGCGGCGGGTCACCGGGCCCACCCTTCGCGGGCGGCACGGACGGCGGCGGCCCGTACTGCCCCGGCACCGGGGGCACCGGGGGCACCGGCCGCGGGCCGGCGGGCGGAGCCGACACGGGCGGGGAGTCGGGCACCACCTGGGTGGCCTCCGGGGCCGGCGCCGGGCGGCTGCCGTACACGCCGCCGGCCGGGCGCGGGGCGGGCGTGCCGCCGTACAGGCCGGGGGCGGGGGGCTGCTGCCCGTACACCTGGCCGGGTGGGCCGGGGGCGGCGGCCGGGCCCTGCCCGGAGCGGTAGTAGGTGGTGCCGCCGGGGTTGCGGGGCAGCGGGACGTGGCCCGGGTCGCCGGCCGGTTCCTTGTCCGCCCGCGAACGGCGGAACAGCAGGACGATGAGCAGGATCCCCACCGCGACCATGGCGATGCCGAAGAACATGATCACGGAACCGCCGGAGGACTCCTCCTCGGCGGCGTTGCTGACGGCGCCGGCGCCCTGGCCGGCGGCGGCCAGGCTCGGGTCCGCCCCGGCGGCCCGCACCTCGGTGGCGGCGCTGGGGGTGGGCGACGGCTTCTTCGAGGGCTTCGGCGTCGGCGAGGGCGTCGCCCGGCCACCGACCACCCGGGACGCCACCGCGCCCCGGCCCAGGGCCCGCCCGAGCGCGTCGCTGGCCACGCCGCTCACGGTCAGCCGGCCGCCCGGCACCTCCGCCGCGAACGCCACCCGGTAGCGCACGGTGATGCCCTTGCCCTTGCAGAGCCTCGGGTTCAGCGGCGAGGTGGCCGACGTGGCCGCGCTGCCGCGGCCCCCGGAGAGCGACACCGGGAACCAGCGCCCGCCCACGTAGACCTGCACGCTGGCCTGGTCGGCGCGCAGGCCGGCCAGGCGCAGCCCCAACGCGGTACGCAGCAGCACGCAGCCGTCGCTGCGCTTTCGCACCTCGATCGAGACGCCCCCGGCGGAACCACCGGCGGTGAAGCTGCCGGCCGAACGCACCCGGACCGAGTCGCCCTCGGCGAGCGCCGGCGTCGCGCCGAGCGTCACCAGGCCGCCCAGCAACGCGCAGACCGTCGCGAGCCGCGCCGCGTGCCGACGTACCGCCATGATCACCTCGCCGTTCCTCCCCCGACGGGGGTCCGCCGGTCAGGCTACTACCGGTCCCGGTCGGAGCCCGGTCATTGAGCGCTCCGGATGTGCGCCGTATTACCCCCGCGGCCCTGCCGGCGCACCTGGCCGGCGGGACGGTCGCGTGCCCGGTGGCCCGGGGTCGCCGAACCGGCGGTGGTCTCAGGTGGCGGGTGGGTCCGTGGTCGCCGAACCGGCGGCGGCCTGGCGTGGCGCGGGCGGTGGATCCGGGTCGCCGAACCGGCGGCGGCCTCAGGTGGCGCGGGCGGTGGGTCCGGCGGCGGCCAGGGCGTCGCGGCAGAGCCGGTCGGCGGTACGGGTGGTCTCCGGCAGCCGGTAGCGCGGCGTCAACGCCAGCACCCGCGCGGTCGCCTCGTCGAGGCTCATCCGGTGGCCGACGCTGACGAAGACGGGCTTGACGCCGTCCCGGGTACGCAGCACCCGACCCACGACCTCGTCCCCGTCGCGCAGCGGCGCCCACGCGCCCCGGCCGTCGGCCGGCGGCGTCCACTCGCCCAGCAGCGGCGTCTTGCCCACGCCGATGGCCGGCAGGCCGGTCACCACGCCCAGGTGGCAGGCGAGCCCGAACCGGCGCGGGTGGGCCAGCCCGTGCCCGTCGCAGACCAGCAGCTCGGGCCGCACGGTCAGCCGGTCGAGCGCGTCGAGCAGCGCGGGCAGCTCCCGGAAGGCGAAGAGCCCCGGGACGTACCCGAACGCGGGCCGGCCCACGCTCACGGCCGAATCGACCACCGCGAGGGTCCGGGCGTCCAGCACGGTCACGGCCGCCGCCAGACGGTCACCGCTCTCGGCGTACGCCACGTCCAGGCCGGCCACCGTCGCGGGCTCGGCCGGGCCGGGCCCGACCAGGTCCACCAGCGGACGCAACCGCTCCTGTACGGCCAGCGCCTCCGCCACGCTGCCCGGCACCACCATCCGGGCGTCCGGCGCCCCGGTCGTCTCCACCGGCACGGCTCCCCATCCGCCCGACGTCACGACGACCTGCCGGTGCGCTGGCTGACGGCGCCCTGCTGGTGAGCGTCCTGCTGGTGAGCGTCCTGCTCCCCGCCGTCCTCGCTGACGGGGTGCTGGCTGACGGCATCCTGCTCGTGGTCGTCCTCGCCGTCGACGTCCTCGGCGCTGCCGGCCCCCAGGGCGACGGCGAAGGCCACGCCCATGGCGATGCCGACGCCGACGCCGGCCGCTCCGTCCAGTGCGGCCAGGCCGATGACCAGACCGAGCAGGAGGCCGACCGGCCACGTCCAGACGTTGGACCGCCACCTACCGGTGCCGGACGACTTCTGCACAATGTCTGATTCAGCCATTTCGCCATGGTATTCCGGCCCCACAACCCGCCCCTCGGCGAACTCCACCTCCGCCGCCACGTATGCCCCCCGCGGCCCAGCACCTCGCATGGTGGGTGCCACCGAGCGTGTCGGCTGGTTGGCCTGGTGCGTCCGGTGGCATACCAGCGCCTGACAGACGCCCGACCGGAGTTGCAACAACTCTTTCGGCAGCATCCGGCAAAGCTCAGGAGTCGCCTTCCTCAGCCTCCAACGAAGGATCAGCCGCGGGGTCGCCCGCCTGCTGAAGTTGCTTCTCAAACATGACAAACGTCTTGCGCCGGATGCCGCGAATCAACGCCAATTCCCTCGCCGTCAGGCGTCGCCCTTCGGATTGGGCACTCTCCACGATCGCCCTAACTGTCTCGTACAACGCGAAGACGGGCCCCTCGCCCCTCAGATAACGACCACGATCATGCTCTGTCCATTGAATAAAGGAGTCTACGGTCAGCGAACTAATCTCTCCGCCGACGGCAAACAAAATCTCCTCGACGAGATCATCAGCAGGCTCCCATCCGCCAGTGTCGTGCGACAGGCGCCACGCCTTGATGCCGCCCTCCGGCGTACCAGCCATCTTCACCGGCGACTTGTAATAGCTGAAATACGCTGGGAGCGTGAGGCCAGGCATCACGGTCATTTCTGCGGGCCTCCACCCA
The DNA here is from genome assembly GCF_040640035.1 of Micromonospora sp. NPDC023633. NCBI lineage: Bacteria > Bacillati > Actinomycetota > Actinomycetes > Micromonosporales > Micromonosporaceae > Micromonospora > Micromonospora sp. NPDC023633. The sequence continues at coordinate 25,172 of NZ_JBFABB010000005.1, forward strand.
ATGCTGTCTGCAACGCCTGCCAAAAGTGACGCTGCTCCTCTTTGAGGACACCGTTATAGACGGCTCGCTCCATCGGCGACATGATACGGCCCTGCTCCTTCGCGACCGCTTTGAGGTCACGCCGAACCTTGTACAAGGCATGCTCCCAGGACGCCACTTCATCGAGTGCGCTGAGGTGCAGGCGAAACTCCGCGATGTGGCCGTTCGACATCCGTAAAGACATCTGAATGTCACGATAGCCGCTTTCCTGCGGACCGATGAAACGATCTTCGAACTCAACGACGTCGACATCCTCATACCGACGGAGCGCGTCTAACGCCGCATAAAGATCTGACAGATCCCGAAAAGCGACTTTCGCCGCAGCAAGATCAGTCAGCATAGAAACATTATCCCGATATTTGGCGATCTTGTCGTTGGCCCGCTTCCTTTCCTTCGGTGCCGGGCGACCTGCTGGCTCGGCGAAACCGGGAACATCTGCAGCCAAACGCTTCGCGAGGGCCACCACCTCCCGTTGCGCCTCGACTGCGTCGACATACAACCGATCAAGATATTCACGGCGATATTGGGCATCACTCTTACGGGACATATCGAAACCAGCCTGCAGTGCTCTTTCCTCTTCGGGAGGAAAGTTGGCGCTAATCTGCTGCTGATCATCCGTTAGAGGCGTGGGTAGAGGGTCAGGAACCCGCTCAAAGGCAACTGCTTCTACACCTCGTACCGCTATGTGGTCAAGCACAGAACCGAGGACATCGATCGCCTGTTGCTGGCTGGCGAGATGATGCAGCGTCACGGGCCGAGCTGCCAGCGAATTGGCTAACTCAGGCGTAGCGAGGACCATTCGCGCCAGGTCGGGCCGCAGCGCCAACTGCCGGACCAGCGCCTCGGCGAGCATCGGCTCGTCCTTGGGCGGCTTCCGCCACGTCTCATCCAGCATCCGCTGCACGCGTGGGTCCGCAAACAGCCGCGCCACGTCTCCGGAGCCCGCTTCGTCGAGTTGCGGTACGAGTCGCCGAAGTGTCGGTGGATCGATCCCCGCCGCCACCTCCGCCGGCGTCACGCCGGCAGCGAACACCCGTTCCAGATCGGGCTCCGCAGCCAGGATCGCGGCGACGGGGATGGCGCTCCCCGCCCGCTCCGCCTGCGCGCGTTCCCGCGCCGCCCGCAGGTCCTCGGGCGAGGCGTCGTTCCGTTCGGGGGCCGGTCCCGTGTCGTCGGGCTGTGGCGGTAGCCCTGGTGACACCGACCCGTCGGACGGGGCCGAGCCCGGCCCGTCGAGCAGGTGTACGCGGTTGAGGTACAGCTCGCCGTACCCCTGGTCGGTTTCGACGGGTGGGTACTGCGGTAGGTCCGGTCGCTGGCTGAACCGCCCCCGCCGCAGTCCTCCCAGCGGCATCGGTCTGCCGTCCGGACCGAGCACCAGGACCTCGGTGTCGACGGCGTTGTGCGGGTGCGGGAAGCCGTGGTGCCGGTACAGGGGTGTGGTCGACACGGCCTGGGTCTGCGGGTCGAGGTAGAGGATGGTGCCGTTCTGGTTGAGGGCAACCCAGATGTGGGAACCGCCCCGTTCCCAGCTGTTGACGACGAAGGCGAAGCTGCCGTGGCCCCCGAGACGGAGCTGGTCGTGGAGGTTGCGGTAGCCCGTGTCGATGGCCCGCTGCCGCTCGACGCCCTGGATGTCCTCCGTCGGCTGGCAGAGGCGCTGGAAGCGTCCCCCGGTGATGTCCTCCACCCGTCCCATGCCGTCCCGCTCGCCGTGGATGGGGCGCGTGACGTCGCCGGCCACGTAGGCGTCGAAGGTGCGGGGAGCGGCCACCCGGGGTCGGCCGTGCATCCAGGTGTCGAAGAGCGACAGGGTGCAGTCGATGCAGTTGATGCCGCGGGTCGGGTCGGCCCGCGGTCCACCGTCGTTGACCAACCCGAACCAGCGGCCCACGCGCGGGTCGGCGTTCCGCCGGACGCTCCCGTCAGGCTCTCGGGGCACCTGCCGTTCGATGTCGGTCTGGTGCAGGGCCAGCGGCGGACGCAGGCCGCCGGGCTGGCCGTAGTTCCTTGACCGGTCGATCGGTGGCGGGTGGTCGTCGCCCGTCAGCGCCGAGCGGTCGGCGGTCTCCACGGCGCCGTACGCCAGGTCGCCGACGTCGTCGTTGATCCGGCGGAAGTCCGCTGGGTCGACGACGCCCACGACTGACGGCACGACATTGCCGGCCAGTACGGCTTCCGCGTGGTCCAGGCACTGTCCGTACGCCCGCATCTCGTCGTTTGCTGCCCACCGCCACCCGTCAGCCTGGCGCGCCTGGCCCGTCTGGTGCAGGTGGAAGGCGTGGGCGGCGAAGTCCCGCGCCCTCTGGTGGTGCTCGTCTGCGCGGGCCCTGAGCCGGCCAGCTTCGTCAAAGCGGCGCTTGTCCTCGAACCACGCCCGCTGCGACTCGTAGTAGCCGCGGTAGCGGCGTCTCTCGAACGCCTCCCGGTCGAGGGCCCACTTGGCCGCGTACCACTCGGGTGTCCTGACCCGGGGACCGGCCGACTCATCCCGACCGGCCGCTTCCGACGCGCCCGGGTGGACATCTGGATCCTGCCCGGATGCCGGCGCACCGGGCGAGGGCAGCAGCGTCGGCGGTGCCGGCTGGGGCGGCGCCGCCACCGCTCCGGTGGCTCCTCGTGCGACGGCGGGCTCGGGACCGACGGCCGGCGGAAGATGGCCCGCAGCTGGGACGGACGCGGCCGTCCTCGGCTCGGGGAACGAGGAGGCGGGGGATGGCCCGACCGTCGCGGTGCCGACGCCTGCGCCAGGCGGGCCTGCGCTGGGCCCGGTTGCCGGGGACACCGCCGCCGGCGCGGTCGACGGGACGGCAACGCTCGCGACGTTGACGGAACCGGCGCCGCTCGCGGCGTTCCCGGAAATGGTCGTCTGGCCGTCCACGCCGGTCGAGACGCCTCCGGCGCCGAGGACGGGCGCCGCCGTCGTGACCGAGGAGAGAGTCGGGCTGAGCGCGGACTCCGGCAGCGCGAACGACGTGGCCGCGACGGTCGCGCCCGCCCGTTCGATTCCGGCAGCGGTCACGGGCGCGGTCTGGTCGCCAGTGTGGGCGGCGGCCGTCGCGGGGCCGGCTTGTGTCTGGGCCCCCGGCGGAGGTGGGGCCGACGGTGCCGCCTCAGCACCGGTCACACCTCGTTGGCTCTCACCTGCCGCACTGGCCGATGCCCCTGACCCGTGGGTCGGAGATTCCCCTCCCGCGCCGGGCGCGGTAACGGACGCCCCCACTCCCGCGCTGGGCATGGCGACAGGTGGCCCATCCGCTGCCGGCACTCCGGGAGGCGTCGAGATTCCGCCGCCTCCCGTCGACGTCAGCGGCATCCCGGCCAGGGCGCTCATCTGCCCGTTGAGCCGTGCCTGCAACGCCGCGTCGGCCTGCGCGGTGGCGGAACCACGGGCGCCGGACGCCGCCGCGCGGGCCGCGTCCTCCACGGAGGTCAGCCCCTGGCCCGTGGCGAGGCTCGCGGCCTGATCGGCCATCACCTCGCCGGCCATCTCGCGGCCGAAGTGCTCCCCGATCCGTGCGCCCCGGCCGGTGGCGTGCCGTCCGAGGCCGGCCAGCGGTGCCACCGCCCCGCCGGCCAGGCCGCCGAGCGCCGTCGTGCCCAACTCCGTCACGTCCAGCCCGTGCCGGCGGCCGGTCGAGTTCTGGTACGCCTGTGTGGCGAGGTTGATGCCGCTCTCCTCGGCAGCCTCGGACGCCCCGCTGAGCGCCGCGCGGCGACTGAACCCGCGCACGCCGCCTTTGGTGACCTCCTTCGCCGCCCGCTCGCCGGCCTCCTTGAGTCCCTGCTTGATCGACTTGCGGGCCAGCTGTGCCATGAGACGCTTGAAGATCTGCTGCACGATCAGTCTGGTGGCGGTGATCGCCGCCCCGGCGGCGGGCGAGGCCGCGCCCGCGGTGAGCACGGTCGCGACGGCCAGCGACAGCAGCTCGACCACCAGGATGCCCAGCTCGATCCAGACCTCGAGCTTGGCGCCCTCGATGTCGCAGCCGCACTCCTCCACCAGCCGCCCCAGCTCGGTGCTGACGGCGAGCAGCACGGGCAGCGGCGCCTCGTCGCCCTCCGCCACCCGACGCCAGGCGGTGTCGAAGGCGGCGGCGACCGCCCCGACACCGCCGTACCCGCTGCGCACCTCGCCGGCGGCGGCGACGGCGTCGGCCCGCGGCCCGGCCAGTGCGGCGGCCACCGCGTACCACTGGTCGGCAAGCTCCCAGACCGCGCGTTCGTTCCCCTCCGGCCACTCGACACCGATGACCCAGTCGAGGGCCTCGTAGACCCAGCCGGGCAGCTGCCAGGGCGAGTAGTCGAGCGGGTGCGGGATGGGGCTCGGCAACAGACTCATCCGGGTCTCCTCAGCGGATCAGCGCTGCTGGTGCCGGTCGCCGACGCGGCCGAGCCGGCCCGCGCTCGCCGCGTCCGTCCGCAGGTTGGCGTCCACCGACCGGACCACGTCGGCGCCGAGGCCCTCCAGGTGCCGACCCACGCCCTCCCACGTGCGCAGGACCAGCTCCTCGACTCCGCGGTACTTCTGCTCGAACGCCGCCCCGATGTCGTCCTTGCCCCATGGCGACCGGTCGCTCGCTGCCGCGATCGCGCCGCCCACCTGGCGGCGCCGTGCCGTGATCGCCTCGCCGGACATCGAGAGGTCGACGCCGCCGCGCCGGGCGCGCTGCGGGTCGAGCCAGAGCTGGCCGTCCATCACTCGCTCCGGCGCAGCACGGCGTCGGCCCGGCCCAGCAACGAACCGAAGTCACCCGTACGCAGGAATTCCGTCGCCCCGGAGCCGGCGGGCAGGTAGCCGGCCACGAGTTCCTGGGTGGCGGCGACCGCGGCGGCCCCGGCCCGGTGGATGGTGGCGGTGACCTTCCGGCTCAACGCCTTGGCGTCCCGGTCGTGGAAGACGGAGGGGTGCAGTTCCACCGAGATCACCTCGCCCCGGGCGCCGGCGGTGGCGGTCACCTGGCCGTCCTCTGAGCGCTCGGTCACCCGTAGCTCGGCGAGCCGACCCTGCAGCTCGTCCAAACCGGACCTCAGTCGTTGGTAGTCCCCGTACACCTCGTCGAACCGCGCCCGCAGCGCGCGATTGGCGTCCCGGTCCACACTCTCGGCCAACGCCACCCTCCCCCGGTTACCGTCGGTAGGGCGAACCATACCGGGCGCCATGAATCCGTGGGGGTCCGGTACTTTCAAGCCGTGATCGATCGCCAGCAGGCCGAACAGCTCGCCGCCGTGTGGGCCCGCCGCGAGTCACAGCGCCTGGGACACGAGTGCCGCCCGAGCGTCGACGAGTTCGACCTCGGCTACGTCATCACGTCCACCGTGCCCGTCGAGGCGAGGTCGGTGCCCGGCGACCTGCCGACCACGGTGGTGGACAAGCTGACCGGCGAGGTGACCACCTGGCCGCGCGTGCCGGTCGACGTGGTCGCGCAGATGTACCGCCGGAGCCGGCCGGACGGCCCCGGTGTTCCCCGCACGGTCGATCCGGCGAGCCAACTGCTCCGCGAGATCCGCCGGTTGCCGACTCCTGGCACGGCGGCGCACCTGACGGTCGAGGGGCGGCTGTTCCGCGCGCAGGGCGCCAAGGGCGACGTCGCGCTGAACCACCACCCACTGGTGCGGTCCTACCTGGACGAGCTACCTCCCGGGCACCTGGTGCGCGGCGGCGACCGGCACGCCGAGCTGATCGTCGTCTCCGACGTCCTGCACGACTACGACCACCGTCGCGCCACCGAGGGCATCGCGCCGCTCGGCATGGCCGACGCTAAGGACATCCTGCAGACCGCCCGGTTCGAGGTCTACCGCGTGCGCGAGCCGGGCGACCCGAACGGCGGTCTCGCCGACCGTCCTTGCGACTCGTGCGTCGACATGCTCGTGGACTTCAATGTGCTGCCCTGGTCCGACCGGGCCTTCACGATGCCGTGGCAGCCCGACCCGCAGCCGGACCCGGTCCCCGGTCGGTTTCACCCGGACGTCGCGCAGGCGCTCGTCGCGGCCGGCTGGCGTCCGCACTTCGGGGACGAGATCGTGGCCCTGTCCGCCATCCGGGACCTCAGCGCCGTCAGGGGTGAGACGTCCGCGCACGCCGACTTCCCCGCGGTCCTGGCGACACTCACCGCCTTCCCGAGCCTGGTGGGCGCTCGGCGCGGCCCGGGTGAGCAGGTGTGGATCTCCCGCTTCGACATCCGTCCGCGGCAGGTCGCCCACACCGCCGACACGCTCGCCGACTTCGCCGCGGTGCTGGGCGTACGACTCTTCCCCATCGGCACCGAGCGGCAGGAGAGCATTCTCGCCGTTGACGAGCGGGGTCGGGTCTTCGCGTTGGACCAGGCCGGCGAGTGGTTCCTCGGCGAGGACATCGACGCCGCGCTGACCACCCTGCTGCTCGGCCGGGCGCCGGCCCGCGTCCGCGACGACGGCACCTGGTGAGCGGGCGACTCCGGTGAGCGGGCGACAGCCGGCGGGCCGCTACAGCGGCAGGCCGGTCAGCACCATGACCCGGGGCTCCGTGTAGTCGTCCATGGCACTGCGCAGGCCCTCGCGGCCGACGCCGCTGCCCTTCACCCCGCCGTACGGCATCTGGTCGGCCCGGTACGACGGCACGTCCCCGACGATCACCCCGCCCACCTCCAGGGCGCGGTGCGCCGCGAAGGCCGTGTCGAGGCGGTGGGTGAAGACGCCCGCCTGCAACCCGTACGCCGAGTCGTTGACGGCGGCGAACGCGGCCTGGTCGTGCGCGACGCGGGCGACCACCAGCACCGGCCCGAAGACCTCCTCGGTGCAGACCCGGGCGTCCCCCGGCACGCCGGAGAGCACGGTCGGCGGGTAGGTCGCGCCCTCGCGCCGGCCGCCCACCTCGATGGTGGCGCCGGCGGTGACCGCCTCGTCCACCCACGCCTCCACCCTCTGGGCGGCCTCGGCGGAGATCAGCGGCCCGACGTCGGTGAGCGGGTCGGACGGGTCGCCGACGCGTAGCTCCTGCACGGCCGCGACGAGGCGGGGCAGGAACGCGTCGTAGAGCCATTCGTGCACGTAGACCCGCTGCACGGCGATGCACGACTGCCCGGCCTGGTAGTTGGAGAACGTCGCGATGCGGTGCGCGGCGAAGGTCAGGTCCTCGTCGGTGTTCCAGTCCTCGCAGATCACGGCGGCGGCGTTGCCGCCCAGCTCCAGGGTGACGTGCTTCTCGGGCACGGACCGGCGGATCGCCGCGCCGACCGGCCCGGAGCCGGTGAACGAGACCACCGGCAGCCGGGGGTCGGTGACCAGCTCGGCGGCGCGCTCGTTGGGCAGCGGCAGGACCGAGAACATCCCCTCCGGCAGGTCGGTCTCGGCCAGCAGCTCGCCCAGCAGCAGCGCCGACAGCGGGGTGGCGGGGGCGGGCTTGACGATGATCGGGGCGCCGACCGCGATGGCCGGGGCGACCTTGTGCGCGACGAGGTTCAGCGGGAAGTTGAACGGCGCGATGCCGAGCACCGGCCCTCTGGGCGCCCGCCGGACCAGGGCGATCCGCCCGGTGGCGGCGGGGTCGGTGTCCAGGCGTTGCAGCTCGCCGGAGAAGCGGCGGGCCTCCTCGGCGGCCCAGCGGAAGGTGGAGACCGCCCGCCCGACCTCGGCGCGGGCCCACTTCAGCGGCTTGCCGTTCTCGTCGGTGATCAGCCGCGCGAACTCCTCGGCCCGCTCGGCGAGCCGCCGGGACACGTGGTCCAGGGCCGCCGCGCGGGCGTGCGCGGGCAGGGCCGCGGCCACCGCGGCCACCCCGGCGGCTGCCGCGACGGCCGCTTCGACCTGGTCGGCGGTGGCCAGGGTGGTACGACCGACGGCGCGCCCGTCGTACGGGTGGTGGACGGTCAGTTCGCCCTCGCCGTGGGCGGGGCGGGAGGCGACATGAAAGGCGACGGGGTCCACGTGGAGCAGCGTAGACCTCCCGCACGGCAGTGAGACCGACCGATCCATTACCGCAGTTCCCCCTCCGAATACAAGGTGCCCGCACGTCTCCACATTTTGCCGTGGAGGCCCTACGCTCTTGCTCACTTTGATCAATTGCGATCGATGGCGTACCCGCCGTCGTGTAGCGAGAGGAACACCCGAGGGATGACACTCCCCTACCCCGCCGCGCGCCGCTGGCGCGTCGGTGTGCTGACAGCCGCCGTCGCCACCGCCGTGGCGTTCGGCACCCCCGCGACGGCCGCCCCCGCCGAGGGACAGATCCTCCTGGCGGGCGGCGCCACCGCCGTCGACGACTCGTACATCGTGGTGTTCAAGGACACCTCGGTGGGCCGGGCCGACGTCACGAAGAAGGCGCGTGACCTCGCCGGCCGGCACGGCGGCGCGGTCAACCGGACGTACCAGAACGCGCTGCGCGGGTTCGAGGCCCGGCTGTCCGAGGCGGAGGCCAAGCGGCTCGCCGCCGACCCCTCGGTGCGCTACGTCCAGCAGAACCACACCATGCGGATCAGCGGTACGCAGAGCCCCACCCCGTCCTGGGGCCTGGACCGGCTCGACCAGCGCGCACTGCCGCTGAACAACTCGTACACGTACCCGAACACCGGTTCGGGCGTGAAGGCGTACATCATCGACACCGGCATCCGGTTCGGCCACGGCGACTTCGGCGGCCGTGCCGTCTCCGGCTTCGACGCGATCGACGGCGGCAGCGCGGACGACTGCAACGGGCACGGCACGCACGTGGCCGGCACGGTCGGCGGCACCGCGTACGGCGTGGCCAAGGGCGTCACGCTGGTCGGCGTCCGGGTGCTCGACTGCGCGGGCAGCGGCACCAACGCGGGCGTCATCCAGGGCGTGGACTGGGTGACCGGCGACCACGCCGCCGGCCAGCTCGCGGTGGCCAACATGAGCCTCGGCGGCGGCTTCAACCAGGCCGTCAACGACGCCGTGGCCCGCTCCATCGCCGACGGCGTCAGCTACGGCCTGGCGGCCGGGAACGACAGCGGCGCCAACGCCTGCAACAGCTCGCCGGCCAGCACCCCCGCCGGCATCACCGTCGGTTCGACCACCAACACCGACGCCCGCTCGTCGTTCTCCAACATCGGCACCTGCCTCGACATCTTCGCGCCCGGCAGCTCGATCACCTCGGCCTGGCACACCGGCGACACGGCCACGAACACCATCAGCGGCACCTCGATGGCGACTCCGCACGTGGTCGGCGCCGCCGCGCTCGTGCTCGCCGCCAACCCGACGTTCACCCCGCAGCAGGTGCGCGACAAGCTCGTCACCGACGCCACCAGCAACGCGGTGACCAGCCCCGGCACCGGCTCGCCCAACAAGCTGCTGTACGTCGGCGACGGCGGCACCACGCCCCCGCCGCCCCCGCCGCCCACCGGCTGCACCCAGACCAACGGCACCGACGTGACCATCCGCGACAACACCACGGTGGAGAGCACGATCACCATCGCGGGCTGCACCGGCACCGCCGGCTCGGCCAGCACGGTCGCCGTGCAGATCGTGCACACCTACGTCGGTGACCTCGCCGTCAGCCTCGTCGCCCCCGACGGCAGCGCCTACACCCTGCACAACCGCACCGGCGGCTCCGCCGACAACATCAACCAGACGTACACCGTCAACCTCTCCTCCGAGGTGGCCAACGGCACCTGGAAGCTGCGGGTCCAGGACGCGGGCGCCGGCGACACCGGCTACCTGAACAGCTGGACGCTCAACCTGGGCGGCTCCGGCACGACGGACTGCACCGGCACCAACGCCAACAACGTCACCGTCGGCGACAACGCGACGGTCACCAGCAGCGTCGCGATCGCCGGCTGCACCGGCACCGCCTCGTCCACCAGCAAGGTGGCCGTGCAGATCGTGCACACCTACGTCGGTGACCTCGTGGTCAGCCTCGTCGCCCCCGACGGCAGCGCCTACACCCTGCACAACCGCAGCGGCGGCTCCGCCGACAACATCAACCAGACCTACACGGTGAACCTCTCCACGGAGACCCGCAACGGCACCTGGAACCTGCGGGTCCAGGACGCCGCCAGCGGCGACACCGGCTACATCGACAGCTGGACCCTGACCCTCTAGCCCGAACCCCCGACCGACCCGGGCCGGCTCCCGGACCAAGGGCCCCTCGTCACGCTCCCGCCTGACGAGGGGCCCGTCTCGTGCGGCGGGCGCGCAGGGTGCTGGTCAGGACCAGTAGGAGCGCGAGCACGAACATCGCGGTGCCGATGACGTTGACCTGCGGCGGAATGCCCCGCTGGGCGGCGCCCCAGACGTACATGGGGAACGTGACGGTGGTGCCGGCGTTGAAGTTCGTGACGATGAAGTCGTCGAAGGAGAGCGAGAACGCGAGCAGCGCGGCGGCCACGATGCCGGGCAGCGCCAGCGGCAGGGTGATCCGTCGGAAGGTCTGCCACTCGCTCGCGTAGAGGTCCATCGCGGCCTCCTCCAGCCGGGAGTCCATCCCGGCCAGCCGTGCCCTGACGGTGACCACCACGAACGACAGGCAGAACATGACGTGCGCGACGACGACGGTCCAGAAGCCCTGCGGCACCCCGGCGGAGACGAAGAGGGCCAGCAGCGAGGTGCCCATCACCAGCTCGGGGGTGGCCAACGGCAGGAAGATCAGCACGTTGATCCCGGCGCGGCCACGGAACCGGTGCCGCGCCAGCGCGAACGCCATCAGGGTGCCGAGCACCGTGGCGACCACGGTCGAGATGAAGCCGATCTGCACGCTGCGCACCACCGCGTCGCACATGTCGGAGGTGGCGCACGGGTTGCGCCAGTTGTCGAGGGTGAACTCGTTGAAGTCGTACGACAGGCGGCTGGAGGGCCGGTTGAAGGAGAGCGCGGCGACCACGGCGATCGGCAGGAGGAGGTAGCCGAGCACCAGCAGCGCCACGCCCGTCACCCAGCGGTCGGCCAGCCAGCGTCCGAAACGGTGTCCCACCGGTCAGAGCACCTCCTCCGTGCCGGTACGGCGCAGGTAGCCGAAGACCACCGCGAGGATCGCCGCCATCAGCAGGAACGACAGCGCCGCGCCCTGCGGGTAGTCCAGCCGGACCAGGAACGCCGAGTCGATGACGTTGCCGATCATGTACTCGTTGGGGGTGCCGAGCAGTTCGGCGTTGATGTAGTCGCCGCTGGCCGGGATGAAGAACAGCAGCGTGCCGGCGACCAGGCCGGGCATGGAGAGCGGCAGCGTGACCCGGCGGAACGTCCGCAGCGGGCCGGCGTAGAGGTCGCCGGCCGCCTCCAGCAGCCGGGGGTCCAGCCGCTCCAGGCTCGCGTAGAGCGGCAGCACCAGGAAGGGCAGGAAGTTGTACGTCAGGCCGAGCACCACCGCGACGGGGGTGGCGAGCAGCCGGCCGTCGGGGGCGAGCAGGTGCACGTCGCGCAGCAGCCCGACGAGCCAGCCGTTGTCCGACAGGATGGTCTTCCACGCCAGCGTGCGCACCAGGAAGCTGGTGAACATCGGCGCGACCACGCAGACCAGCAGCAGGTTCTTCCACCGGCCGGCCTTCTGCGCGATCGCGTACGCCAGCGGGTAGCCGGCCAGCAGCGCCAGCACCAGCGCGGCCCCGGCATAGCCGAAGGAGCGCCCGAACTGCGGCCAGTACGCGGCGAGCGCGTCGGGGTAGTTGCCGAACGCCCAGGTCATCGCGTACCCGGTGGCGAGCGAGCCGGTCGGGTCGTAGAGGCTGGCGGCGGCGAGCTGGAGCAGCGGCACCGCGAAGAACAGGAGCAGCCACGCCGCCGCGGGCAGCAGCAGCAGGTACGGCAGGAGCCGGTGCCGCCCGGGCGGGCGGGGCGGTGCAGGTGCCGCCGGCGGGGCGGAACCGGTGGGCAGGTGCGCGAGGGCGCTCACGACGGCGCGCCCACCGGCTCGTCGCGTGCCGGCGCGGTCCGGTCCTGCCCGCCGGGTTCCCGGGGCAGCAGGAAGGCGTGCCGCGGGTCCCAGTACGCCACCGCCTCCGCGCCCACGGGCAGCGGACGGGCCGTGCCGCTGTTGGCGACGAAGGCCGTCAGCTCGCCGCCCCAGCCGGTGCGCAGCAGGTACTGGGTGCTCACCCCCACGTAGGAGGCGTCGGTGACCACCCCGGTGACGTGCTGGCACCCGGCGGGGACCTGGTCGGCGGAGTCGACCAGATGCAGCTTCTCCGGGCGTACGCCCAGGTGGACCGGCCCCCGGTCGACCCGGGCCCGGCCGGCGGGCACCGAGAAGCGACGGCCGTGCGCCGACACCGCCACCTCGTTCCCGCCCGCGCGGGCCGCCTCGCCGGCGAGCAGGTTGGACTGGCCGAGGAAGTTCGCCACGAACGCCGTGGCCGGGTACTCGTAGAGGTCGGCGGGGGCGCCGAGCTGCTCGATCCGCCCGGCGTTCATCACCGCGACGGTGTCGGCCATCGTCATGGCCTCCTCCTGGTCGTGGGTGACGTGCACGAACGTGATGCCGACCTCGGTCTGGATCCGCTTGAGTTCGATCTGCATCCGCCGGCGCAGCTTCAGGTCCAGCGCGCCGAGCGGCTCGTCCAGCAGCAGCACCTGCGGACGGTTGACCAGGGCGCGGGCCAGCGCGACCCGCTGCTGCTGCCCGCCGGAAAGCTGGGCGGGGCGGCGGTGGCCGTGGTCGTCGAGCTGCACCAGCGCGAGCATGCCCATGACCTCGTCGTCGACGGAGCGGATGCCCCGCCGGTGCAGGCCGAACGCCACGTTCTCGAAGACGTCCAGATGCGGGAAGAGCGCGTAGCTCTGGAAGACGGTGTTCACCGGCCGCTTGTACGGGCGCAGCCGGGTGACGTCCCGTTCGCCCAGCAGCACCCGCCCGCCGGTCGGCTCCTCCAGGCCGGCGATCATCCGCAGCGTGGTGGTCTTGCCGCAGCCGGACGCGCCGAGCAGGGCGAAGAACGAGCCCTGCGGGACGGTCAGGCTGAGGTCGTCCACCGCGGTGACGGCGCCGAAGCGCTTGGTGAGGTTGGCCAGCCGCAGGTCGCCGCCCGGGGTCTCGCGTCCCGCAGTCGTCCCACCCATCCCGCTCACGCCCCGATGACCTGCTGGAACTTGCCCTCGTACTCGCGTTCCTGCTTCTCGTCCAGCGCCATGAAGACCTTGGACCTCGACAGCATGGCGTCGTCGGGGAAGATCAGCGGGTTGGCGGCCAGCGCCGGGTCGATCTTCTCCATCTCGGCCTGGGCGCCCCGGACGGGGCAGATGTAGTTGACGAACGCGGCGAGCCGGGCGGCGACCGCCGGCTCGTAGTAGTGGTCGACGAGCCGCTCGGCGTTGCCCTTGTGGGTGGCCTTGTTCGGTACCACCACGTTGTCCGACCAGATCATCACCCCGGACTCGGGCACCACGAACCTGATCCTGTCGTCGTCGAAGCCGAGCTGGATGGCGTCGCCGGACCAGCAGATGCAGGCGGCGATGTCGCCCTTGGCGAGGTCCGGCGCGTAGTCGTTGCCGGTGAACCTGCGGATCTGGCCGGAGTCGACGGCCTTCTTGAGCTTGGCGAGCGCGTCGTCGAACTGGGCGCCCGTGAAGTTCGCCGGGTCGTGGCCGTTCGACTGGAGCAGCAGGCCCATGGTGTCCCGCATCTCGGCCAGCGCGGTGACCTTGCCCTTGAGGTCGGGGCGGGTGAGCAGCTCGTCGACCGTCCGGACCTCCCTGGTCACCCTGCCGTTGTAGGCGAGGCCGGCCAGGCCGGACTGCCAGGGGATGGCGAGCTGGTTCTCCGTGTCGAAGGACCGGCCGCGCAGCGAGGGCAGCAGGTTGGCCTCGACGTTGGGCAGCTTGGACCTGTCCAGCTTCTGGACCCAGCCGAGCCGGATCATCCGGGCCGCCATCCAGTCGGTGAGGACGATGATGTCCCGCCCGGTCGACTGGCACCCCGCGAGCTGGTTCTGCACCTTGCCGAAGAACTCGTTGTTGTCGTTGACGTCCTCGGTGTAGGCGACCTGGATGCCGCTACTGGCGACGAAGGCGTCGAGGGTCGGCCGCTTGGAGGAGTCGGCGTCGTCCACGTCCATGTACTGCGGCCAGTTGGAGAACGTCAGCGTCTTCTCGGTGCCGGAGAGGTCCTCGCTGACGCAGCCGGCCTCCGTCTGGGCGGCGCCCCTGGTGCCGCAGCCGGTCAGCGAGCCGCCCGCCGCCAGCAGTGCCGCCGAGCCGAGGGCGCCGGTCAGCAGCCCACGCCGGGTGAGGGGCCGGAGGGGAGTTCGCATGTGACGACTCCTTGAGGTCATCGTCGGCGGACAGGCGGTGGTGGCGCGCCGACGGGACGTCAGGTGCGGTGAACGACAGATCTTGGCATGGGCCGACGGCGACGACGGACGGCGGGTCAGCGTGCGCGAAGGGCGAAGGCGCGACCACATTCTGCTCGACGCCGGGAGTGGTGCTGACCGTCCCAGGAGTGATGCTGACCGCCGCGGAGGCGATGCTGACCGTCGCGGGAGTGAGGCGGATCGTCGCGGTGACGGCCCGATCTCGCGACCGCGGCGTCCGCCTGCCTCACCCCGCGCGGACGGGCGTACGCCTGGGGCCCCGCCCGATCAGCCGGCGCGCCCGTGCCGGCCGGCCGACCCGACGAACGCCCGCCAGGCGTCGGGCGCGAAGGTGAGCACGCCCCCGGCGCGGTCCTTGCTGTCCCGCACGAGCACCCGACCGGGCAGGTTGTCGGCCACCTCGACGCAATTTCCGCCGTTGTTGCTGCTGCGGGTCGCGGTGCGCCAGCGGGCGTCGGTCATGTCCATGTCGTCGCCACTTCCCCGATCAGCTCGATCGACTGGCGTCGCGGCAGCGCCTCGCCGGCGACGCTCTCCCATCTCGCGCTCAGGCTAGCAATGTCGGCACTCTCGGTCACGACCTGACCGCGCAGCTGGTTGTCCAGATAGGCCGTCTCCGCGCCGTCGGGCAGGCGGATCAGGACGAACGGGCCGGCGAGCCCGGTGTGCCACGGCGCCTCGGCGGGGATCACCCGGACCTGCACGTGCTCCTGCGCGGCGACCGCCAGCAGGTGGGCCAGCTGCCCGGCCATCACCGCCCGGTCCCCCACCCGCCGGCGCAGCACCACCTCGTCGATCACGGCGACGAGCTGGGGCGGGGCGTCCCGGGCCAGGATCGCCTGCCGGGCCAGCCGGCCACCCACGATCTCGTCGACCTCGGCCGCCGGCAGCAGACCGCCGGTCGCCAGCACCGCGCGGGCGTACCCCTCGGTCTGGAGCAGGCCCGGCACGAGCAGCGGCTCGTACGACCTGATCGAGACGGCGTCCTGCTCCAGTTCGGCCCACGGTCGGAACCACGGCAGGTCGCGACGGCGGAACGGCTCGGGCCAGAGCTCGGCGGCATCGCGCCCGAGGACCTCGGCGACGGCGAGCCGGGTCCTGGGGTGCGGGATCCGGCCTGCCGCGAGCCACCGCCCCGCCGTCTTCGGGTCGACCCCCACCTTCTCCGCCAGCGACTCGGCGGTCTCCCCCTTCTCGGCCATCGCCACCCGCAGTGCCTCGTTCACCATCCGACCTCCCGCGCCCGCGATCACACTGGGGCGCACGGTAGCCACGCTGCGTGCCCCTGTCGTGGCGCTGCCGGCGTGTCGCGGCGGGATCTGTTTCGCGCGCCCGAGGTGGCCGACGACCGCCCGGAAAAGGCCCTGGACATGCCCGGCGCACCACCGGTCCTCCGCCGCCGGCACGCTTGCCAGGCGCCGGAACGAGCGGGCCGCACCTCCGAAGGGTCCGCGCGCCGGCCGCGCGCCCTCGATCGGTGGCTCGCCGGGGTCCGAACGCGGGTGCCCGGTCCCACCTCACCCGCGCTGTCGAACTGAGGTCGCAGACGATTCAGCTCGACAGTGCCCGGCGCGCCCATCCGGCCGGCGCCTCGGCACGGCAAGCTGCCGAGTTCGCGCGGACCTCTCTCCCCGGCGCCCGTGGCCTCCGTCGGCTGGCCCGCGGCCCCGGCCAACGGCGGGTCAGTGGTTCGGGGGGATGACGCGGAGGTGCCCTCGGCGGCCCGTCTGGGGAGTCGAGTTGGCGGTCTGGTCGTCCTCGGGCGGGCGGGGCGCCACCGGGCGGGCGGCCTCGCGGACGGCCTCCGCGAGGGCGACGAGGTCGTCGGTGGTCGGCGGCGGGGGTTCGAACTCGCCCTCGTGCCGGACGACGTCCCAGCCGCGCGGCGCCGTCAGGCTCCGGGCGTGCGGCTCACAGAGGTCGTACGTGTGCGGCTCGGCGAATGCCGCCAGCGGGCCGACCACCGCTGTCGACTCGTTGTAGACATAGGTCAGCGTGGCGACCGCTTGCCGGGGGCAGCCGTTACGGGAGCAGCGCCGTGGTGACCTCACGGCGGCAGGGTATCTCCATTACCGGGTCCGGCGCACTGCTTCGCGTTGCGACACGCCCGTCACGGTGATCACAATTCGGCCGGCGTGGCCGCGCCGCGCCGCGTCAGAGGCGCTGCCGCAGGCCAGGTCGGTGCGGGCGCTAACCTTGCCCTCATGACGAGCCCGGAACACCGCCGCCCCGGCCCCGGCCGGCGCGCCCACCGCGACCGGCACGGGCGCGGTCTGCGCGGGCGGCTGGTCCCGGCGACGGTGCCGTTGGCGCGTACGAAGGCGGAGATCTTCGACGACCTGGTGCTGGACACGGTCGAGACCCTCGAACGGCGGTTCGCCAAGGAGTTGGCCGGGGTCGAGTTCGCGGTGGAGGACGTCCCGCCGGACCTCAACGTCTACGACTCCGACGTGCTGGAGGACGGCGAGGTGCCGCTCGCCCGGCTGCTGCCCGGTCGGCCCGGCCGGCAGGAGGTGCCCCCGCGGATCGTGCTCTACCGCCGGCCGTTGGAGTTCCGTGCGATGGACCGCGAGGACCTCGCGGATCTCGTGCACGACGTGATCATCGAACAGGTGGCCAATCTGCTCGGGGTGGACCCCGACGAGTTGGCCTGAGCCGGGCGGCCCCCACCGCCCCGGCCCGGCAACGCTCAGGCGGCCCGCCGCTTGAGCTTGCGCCGCTCCCGCTCCGAGAGCCCGCCCCAGATCCCGAATCGCTCGTCGTGGCCGAGAGCGTATTCGAGGCATTCCGTCTTCACCTCACAGCGCGAGCAGATCCGCTTCGCCTCGCGGGTCGAGCCGCCCTTCTCGGGAAAGAACGCCTCCGGATCGGTCTGGGAGCAAAGCGCCCGCTCCTGCCACTCCGGCGCGTTTCCGAGCAGGTCGGCCACCTCAAGCTGGCCGTCCATCAGATGCCTCCTTGTCGCGCACCGGCGTCATCGCCGCTGCAACCCCCCACGCGGAAGGCGTGCTTGTCCGTACGGTCCCGATTTGTTGCGTTCCGTGCGAACAACCCCATTCAAATTACACGCGTGTAATACGTGCGCCGTCAAGCCGGACTTGATAATGGAGTCGTCCTCCCGACAACACTCCGGACGGCCACCCGGCCATCCGGCCTCGCAACCTGCCCTATCGATTCAGACCCCGGCCGAGTAACGCCCTCTCCGGCGAGTTGCCCGAGTTTTCTCCCGTGGCGCTCCCCCGCCGACCCGACGGGGCAGGTCGGTGGGGACCCTCGGAAGTCACCCACCACGATCCGTTGATCTTGGTGGGGCACAGGTTAACCCGAGTTGGCGCAGACCGCCCGTCGAGCGCGGGACGCCGACGGTGCTCCGCCCACGATGTGGACGGTGCGGGGCGGCGCGGCGGCGCCCCCCGGCTCCCGGGGAGCCGCCAAGGCGCTGCTGGGTCGGACTAATACGGTCGCCGCTCCACTGAGGACAGAAATCCGGGCGACCGGCGGCACTCGTCCCACCAGTCGGTACGGACGCGGCCGACCGGCCCGCCCGGCCAGCGGCGGGACGCGCACGGTCCGGTGTGGACGGTCAGGGCAACCGTCGATGTCCACCCCCGACGACCTGCGGCGCGACCCCGCTGGGCGGCGCCCGCCGCGCTAGGGGCGGGGGCGGCCGTACGCGGTCGTGCGCCTGCGGGCCGGCCGGCCGGCGGCCGTCGCGATGGCGATCAACTGCTCCTCCGTACGCGCCGAGCCGTTGCCGGAACCGGCCATCCGGGAGATCGTCTCCTCCATCAGCGTGCCGCCCAGGTCGTTGCAGCCGCCCCGGAGCATCGCCGCCGTGCCCTCGTCGCCGAGCTTCACCCACGAGCACTGGATGTTGTCGATCCGGCCGTGCAGCAGCAGCCGGGCCATCGCGTGCACGACCCGGTTCTCCCGCCACGTCGGCCCCGGGCGGGCGATGCCGGCGAGGTAGATCGGCGCGTTGGTGTGCACGAACGGCAGCGCCACGAACTCGGTGAACCCGCCCGTGCGGTCCTGCACCCCGGCCAGCACCCGGAAGTGCGCGAGCCACTGCGCGGGGTGGTCCACGTGGCCGTACATCATGGTGGAGCTGGACCGGATGCCCAGCTCGTGGGCCGTGCCGACCACGTCGACCCAGGCGGCGGCCGGCAGTTTGCCCTTGGTGAGCACCCAGCGCACGTCGTCGTCGAGAATCTCGGCGGCGGTGCCCGGGATGGTGTCCAGCCCGGCCTCGCGCAGCCCGGTCAGCCACTCCCGCACGGACACGCCGGCCTTGGCGGCGGCGGTGACGATCTCCATGGGCGAGAACGCGTGCACGTGCATCCCCGGCACCCGCGCCTTGATCGCCCTGACCAGGTCGGCGTAGACGGTCACCGGCAGCTTCGGGTCGATCCCGCCCTGGAGGCAGACCTCGCTGGCGCCGGCCGCCCACGCCTCCTCGGCCCGGTCGGCGACCTGGTCCACCGAGAGCCGGTACGCGTCGGCGTCCCGCTCCCGCTGGGCGAAGGCGCAGAACCGGCAGCCGACGTAGCAGACGTTGCTGAAGTTGATGTTGCGGTTGACCACGTACGTCACGTCGTCGCCGACCGCCGCCCGGCGGACGTCGTCGGCGAGGCGGCACAACTCGTCGAGCGCCGGCCCGTCGGCGGCGAACAGCGCCAGCGCGGCGTCGGCGTGCCGCGGGTCCAGCAGCGCCGCCGGGTCGTCGGCCGCCAGCCGCAGCCCGGCCCGCAGGTCGCGGTCGGTCCCCGCCCCGCCCCCGGCGGTGACCTTGCCGGCCACCTCGGACCAGTCGCCGTAGACGTGGTCGAAGTCGCCGCGCCGGTCGCCGGTCCGCCCGGTGGTGTCGATGGTGGCGTGCAGGTCGACCCGACCGCCGTACGTCTCGTCGGGCTCCTGCCAGGGGCGGCCCACCGGTCGGGCCTCCTCGACGGCCAGCCCCGTCGCCGGGTCGGCCAGCGCGCCGACGTGCGGCAGCAGGCGCGGGTCCAGCCACGGGTCGCCGGCCCGCACGTACTCGGGGTAGATCGTCAGCCGCTCGCGCAGGGTGAAGCCGGACTTCTCCGTGTGCCGGGCCAGCTCGTCGATCTGCGGCCAGGGGCGCTCCGGGTTGACGTGGTCCGGGGTCAGCGGAGAGACCCCGCCCCAGTCGTCGATGCCGGCGCGCAGCAGCAGGTCGTACTCGCCCGCGATGAGGTTCGGCGGGGCCTGGATGCGGGCCTTCGGCCCGAGCAGCACCCGGGCCACCGCCACCGTGGCGGCCAGGTCGTGCAGTTCGGCGTCGGGCATCCCGCGCATCGCCGTGTCCGGCTTCGCGCGGAAGTTCTGCACGATCACCTCCTGGAGGTGGCCGTACTCGCGGTGCGCGCGGCGGATCGCGAAGATCGCGTCGACCCGCTCGGCGGGGGTCTCGCCGATGCCGATCAGGATGCCGGTGGTGAACGGCACGCCGACCCGGCCCGCGTCGTCGAGCACCCGCAGCCGGACCGCCGGCTCCTTGTCGGGTGAGCCGAAGTGCGGGCCGCCCGGCTCCGACCAGAGCCGCGTCGCCGTGGTCTCCAGCATCATGCCCATGCTGGGCGCGACGGGCTTGAGCCGCTGCAACTCCGACCAGGACAGCACGCCCGGGTTCAGGTGGGGCAGCAGCCCGGTCTCCTCCAGCACCGCCACCGCGCAGGCGCGCAGGTAGTCCAGCGTGGAGTCGTAGCCGCGCTCGTCCAGCCACCGCCGGGCCGCCGGCCAGCGCTCCTCCGGCCGGTCGCCGAGCGTGAACAGGGCCTCCTTGCAGCCCTGGGCCGCCCCCGCCCGGGCGATGGCGAGCACCTCGTCCCGGTCGAGGAAGGCCGCCGGCAGCCGGTGCGGCACCGTCGCGAAGGTGCAGTAGTGGCACCGGTCCCGGCACAGCCGGGTGAGGGGGATGAAGACCTTCTTCGAGTACGTGACCACGCCCGGCCGCCCGGCCTCGCGCAGGCCGGCGTCGCGGACGGCGCCCGCCACGTCGAGCAGCCCGTCCAGCGCCTCGCCCCGGGCGGCCAGCAGCGCGGCGGCCTCGTCGACGTCGAGCGCCCGCCCGCTCGCGGCCCGGTGCAGTGCCCGCCGCACGCTCGCGTCGGTCGGGCCGGGCACGGTGCGATCAACCATTCGCCCAGCCTAAGCGCTCGTCCACCCCGTCCCGCCCACCCGGCCCACGCCGTGAACAAGCGCACCCCGCCGCCCTCGCCCCGCCCGCCCCCGGTCCCGCCCGCCCCCGGTCCCGCCCGCCCCCGGTCGCGCCCGCCCATGCGCGCGGTGATCAAGAGGTTTGGATCCTGGGAAGCGCTTTCTGCGGGCCAGAACCTCTTGATCACCGCGACGAAGGGCGCGACGAGGGCGGGTGGGGAGGGCGAAGAGGGCGGGTGGACGGCGAGGGCGGGTGCGGTGGGACGGCGAGCGCCCCGCACGGGGGCCGTGCGGGGCGCTCGGGTGGGTCGTCGGCCGGTCAGCGCGGGGCGTCGGGGGTCTCGCCGGGGTTGATGCGCTGGGTGCGGTCGGTCTCGTCGGCGGCGGGACGCGGGATCGCCTGGGTGGGCTCCGCCAGCTCGCCGGACTGGCGCGGGATCGCCTGGGTGGGGTCGGCCGAGGGCGGCTGGCCGAACGGCGGGGCGCTCTGCGGCGGGCCGAACGGGGGCGCGGACTGCGGCGCCGGGGCGGCCGGGGGCGCCGACTGCGGCGCCGGGGCGGCCGGGGGCGCCGACTGCGGCGCCGGGCTGAACGGCGAGCCCGGCTGCGGGCCGCCGGCGAACGGCGCGGGCTGCTGACCGTACGGGGCGCCGTAGGGGCCCGGCGCCTGCCAGGCGCCCTGCTGGCCGGGAGCCTGCTGGCCGGGGACCTGCTGGCCGGGGGCCGGGTAGCCGCCCTGCTGCTGGGGCCACCCGGGCTGCGGCTGGCCGTACACGCCGGGCTGGGGCTTCGGCTTGGGCACGTGGTAGAGGGTGCGCCAGACCTTGAACACGACGTACGCGGCGACCGCGAACAGCGCCAGCCAGGCCACCCGGCTCAGCAGGCCCAGGAAGGCGTCGAGGATCTCGCCCTCGGCGAGCCGGTTGACCGTCCAGAAGAGGAAGGTCAGTCCGCCGAACAGCGCGCTGACGGCGTACTCGCCCAGGGCGACCTGGGTGATCAGCTTCGCCTTCGGCACCGGGGGCCGTACGTGCGTGGCGAGCAGCACGGCCAGCAGCGGCAGGAACACCGCCTCCACGCCGACGAAGGCGTAGAAGGCGCTGCCCGCCCGACCGCCGAACGTGGTGTACTCGGTCGGCGTCACCATCCGGATCAGGCCGACGAAGAGGAACACGGCGTTCGCGCCGAGGAGCACGAACGCGGCGAGTTCACGCAGCGGCTTGGTCAGCTGGCTGGCCTGCGTCGCGTCGGTGGACGCGGGCTCGGCGGGGCTGGTCACGGGATCCCCCTTGGGGCGAATGCGGACAGTTGCCGACGTGAGCCTAGTCTCCCGGCCCATGGGCGGACCGGAGGCGGCCCGTACGCGAGGATGGTCGGCATGCGCATCGTGGTTCTGACGGGCGGCATCGGGGGCGCTCGTTTCCTGGTCGGCGTCCGGGCGTACGCCCGCGAGGTCGGCGCCGAGGTGACCGCCGTGGTCAACGTCGGCGACGATCTGCTCCTGCACGGGCTGAAGGTCTGCCCCGACCTGGACAGCGTGATGTACACGCTGGGTGGCGGCGCCGACCCGGAGCGGGGCTGGGGGCGCGTCGGCGAGAGCTGGACGGTCAAGCAGGAGTTGGCCGCGTACGGCGCCGAGCCGACCTGGTTCGGGCTCGGCGACAAGGACATCGCCACCCACCTCGTGCGGACCACCATGGTCAACGCCGGCTACCCGCTGCACGCGGTCACCGAGGCGCTCGCCGCCCGCTGGCAGCCCGGCGTACGCATGCTGCCGGCGACCGACGACCGGCTGGAGACCCACGTGGTGGTGGAGCTCGACGGCGGCCAGCGGGCGATCCACTTCCAGGAGTGGTGGGTGCGCCACCGCGGCGACGTCCCCACCCACCGGTTCGTCTTCGTCGGCGCGGAGACCGCCCGGCCGGCGCCCGGCGTGACGGAGGCGATCGCCGGGGCCGACGTGGTGCTGATCGCGCCGAGCAACCCGGTGGTGAGCGTCGCCCCGATCCTGGCCGTGCCCGGGCTGCGCGAGGCGGTCGCCGACGGTCCCGCCCCGGTGGTCGGCGTGTCGCCGATCATCGGCGGCGCGCCGGTGCGCGGCATGGCCGACCGCTGCCTGGCGGTGCTGGGGGTGGAGTGCAGCGCGGCCGGCGTGGGCCGGCTCTACGGCGGCCGGTCGGCCGGCGGGCTGCTCGACGGCTGGCTGGTCGCCGAGGAGGACGCCGGCACGGTGGTGCCGGAGGTGACGGTCCGCGCGGCGCCGCTGCGGATGACCGACGAGGCGGCGACGGCGGCCATGGTCCGCGCCGCGCTGGAGCTGACGTGAGGCTGGAGATCCTGCCGGTGCCGGGCATCGGCCACGTGTCCGAGGGCGACGACCTGGCGGCCCTGATCGCCGCCGCCGCGCCCTGGCTGCGCGACGGCGACGTGCTGGTGGTGACCAGCAAGATCGTCTCGAAGGCGGAGGGACGCCTCGTCGACGTCCCGGCGGACGGGCCGGAGCGGCTCGCCGCGCGCGACGAGGTGCTGGCCGCCGAGACGGCGAGGGTGGTGGCCACCCGGGGCGCGACCCGGATCGTGCAGACCCACCACGGCTTCGTGATGGCGTCGGCCGGCATCGACGCCTCGAACGTCGACAAGACCCGGCTCGTGCTGCTCCCCGAGGACCCGGACGCCTCGGCCCGGGCGCTGCGCGCCGCCCTGCGCGAGCGCCACGGCGTGGACGTCGCGGTGATCGTCAGCGACACGATGGGCCGGCCCTGGCGCAACGGGCTCACCGACGTGGCGCTCGGCGTCGCCGGAATGGACGCGATCCGCGACCACCGGGGCGAGGTCGACCCGTACGGCAACGAGCTCCAGCTCACCCAGATGGCGGTGGTGGACGAGCTGGCCGGCGCGGGCGAGCTGATCAAGGGCAAGTGTGACCAGATGCCGGTCGCGGTGGTGCGCGGCTACCTCACCGCGCCCCGACCCGACGACGGCGTCGGCGCGTCCGCGCTGGTCCGGGACGCCGCGATGGACCTCTTCTCGCTGGGCACCGCCGAGGCGAAGGCCGCCGGGCTGGCCGCCGCCGCCACCCTGCCGGACGGCCCCAACCCGACCCCGCCCGACCCCGAGGCCGTACGCCGGGCGATCGGCGCCGTCGCGGACGTGGTCGCCCCCGGCACGGTCTTCAGCCTGGTCGCCGACGAGGAGGCCCGCGCCGGGCTGGCCGCCCGGGTGCCCGGCTGGCCGGCGGAGGCGACGACGCTGCTGCTCGGCTCCCCAGCCACCCCGGCCGGCCCGACCGACCTGGTCCGCTTCGGCGCGGACCTGCAACGCCTCCGCACCGCCCTGGCCGCCGAGGGCGTCGCCTCCCTGCTGCTTCCCCCACCCCCCGGCACCGCCGCGAGCGCCGCCCTGGCCCTGTGACGGCGCCCGGGCGGGCACGGGCGGCGCTCAGGAGTTGAGCATCGCCCGCCCGAGCGGGGTCAGGGTGTGCAGGACGGTGTTGCGGTCGCGCTGGCTGACCAGGAGGCCGGCGTTGCGCAGCACGGTGGTGTGCTGGCTCGCGGCGGCGGCCGAGATGCTCAGCCGGCGGGCCACCTCGCCGGTGGTGCAGCCGTCGTCGCTGGCCGCCAGCACGGCGGCCCGGGTGCGGCCGAGCAGCGCGGCCAGCGCCTCCCGCCCGGGATCCGGCGCGCCGGGGCCGCCGCCCTCGCCGGGGGCCGGCAGCAGGCCGCCGAGCCGGTCCACCGGGTAGACCAGGACCGGGGGCAGCGCCGGGTCGAGCAGGGCGACCGGCGTGGCCGCGCAGAAGAACGACGGCACCAGCAGCAGCCCGCGCCCACCCAGGTGCAGCTCCCGGCTGTGCGGGTAGTCGCGGATCTCCAGCACCCCGGACTCCCAGCGCATGGCGGGCCGGAGGCTGGCCAGCAGTCCCTCCACCCCGCCGTCGAGCAGGGCCCGGGCCCGCCGGGACCGGTCGGCCTCCACCGCCGCCTGGATCCGGGTCCAGTACGGGTCGATCGCCAGGCCGCGGTACCGCTCCATCGCGCCGGTCAGGCCGCGCAGCGTGTCCGGCTCCCCCCGGGCCAGCGCCGCGGCGCCGGCGGGGAGGGAGCCGTTGGCGGCGAACAGCGCCACGTCGCGGTGCAGCAGCGCCACGGGGGTGTTGCGGACCGCCTCCATGCCGGCCTCGAAGCCCGACACGCTCTCGTACGGGGTGAGGAAGTCGGGGAAGTAGCCGCGGGGCGGGTTGAGCGTCAGCAGGAGCCGCAGCCCCGCCGAGCCGCTGCCCTCACGCAGCCCGCGTGTCACACTGCGCCGCCAGCCCGCCAGCAGCGGGTCCCGGCCGCGGCCGGGCAGCAGGTGCAGGCTGAGAACCAGCTCCCACACCGGATCCGCCGCCGGAGCCACCCGGGTCCGGAGGATGTCCTCGGCGGAAAAATAGATCTTCAGCATGGACGGCTCCCGCGTCGCCGGGCAGAGGGGATGCCTGGCAACCGTTTGCACTGTACCTGGCCGGCACTTATCTCCGTCTTTAAGCGTGGGCTGAAAAACCTCGACGTCCCCCGGGGCCGTTGGGCATGCTTCCACTGCCCGCGCACGGGGGCGGGCGCGTCACCCGACACGCCCGGAACCGGGCGCCCGGGGGACGGGGAAGGACCGGCGGCCGGCCGGCACCACGAGGGTCTGCGGCCTTGCTCCGCGGAGGTGCCGCCCGCTCGTCGGTCCACCGCCGGTCAGGCGACCCAGAGCGCCACCCGATGGTCCTCGTCGGTGACGTAGAAGCTCTGCCCGTCCCACTCGGCCACCCCCTCCACGTGGTGGAACGGCGCCAGGTCGACCACCAGCTCGCCGGGGACGAGGTGCCCGTCGCCGGGCGCGGGGAACCGGACGTGCCGGGAGGTGACCTCGCCGCCGGCCGGGTGGTCGTCAAGCAGCACCGAGCCCTTGCCCAGCGCGTCGATCGACCCGATGATCGCCGCGTAGCCGCCGTCGTCCGTGGGCGCGATCGCCCGGAAGCCGGCCAGCGCGCCGGGCGGCGTCACCCCGGTCAGGACGTACGCCCCCGACGCCTGCGGCCAGCTCGGCGCGGGGTCGAACATGCCCGGCACCCCGGTCAGCTCGACCAGGATCGGCTCACCGTCGGCGGTGACCGGGAACCGCAGCCCGAGCAGGACACCCCCGGCCGGAGTGAAGGCCGCCGCCTCGACGTTCAGCGGCAGGTCGTCGGGGACGAGCCGGCTGACCCACCCCTTCGACCGGGCGGTGCCCCGGGCGACGGTCTCCCCGATGAACCGGGCCCGCACCCGCTCGCCCGGCGGCAGCGGCGTGAACGCCGCCTTGAGCAGGGCGTCGTTGACCGCCCGGTGCAGCCGGAACCGGTTGCGGACCACCTGCACCGGCACCGGGCCCGCCGCCGCGGCGTCCTCGCGGAACCGGGCCACGAAGGCGCGTCGCGGGCGCAGCGGGCCCGCCTTCGAGCCGAAGTGGGAGCCGAAGACGTACACCCAGCCGTCGTGGTGGGCGAGCGCCTCGCCGTCCTCCGTGCGGCCGTTCTCCGCCCCGGCGTCGGCGGCCACGTGGTGGGCGATCCAGCGGCCGTCGTCCAGCTCCAGCAGCAGGGCCAGGCAGTGCTCCACCGGACCCTCGTCGAGCACGGTCCAGAAGCCGCGCCGGGCGCCGTGCGCCCGCAACAGCGGCGCGGAGCGCACCGGCAGCAGGTCGCTGGCCTCGTTGCCGGCCACGACGAACTCCAACAGTCGCAGGGTCACCGGGCCAGGGTACGAAGCGTCGGCTCGTACAGTGTCCACATGGCCGACTCCCCCACCGCCGCCGCCTCCCGACCGTCGTCGGACGTCGAGGCGTACGCGGCGCTGCACGCCGACGCCGTCGCGACGCTGAGCCGGTGGGAGCCGACCGGCCCGGCCGCCGCCGAGGCCCGCGACCGCACCGTGGCGCTGCTGGCCGCCGGGCCGGTGGCGATGAGCCGGGCGCACCGGCCCGGGCACGTCACGGCGAGCGCGCTGGTGCTCGACGCCACCGGCTCCCGGGTGCTGCTCTGCCTGCACGGCAAGTTCCGGCGGTGGGTGCAGCTCGGCGGGCACTGCGAGCCGGCCGACCGGACCCTCGCCGCCGCCGCCCTGCGCGAGGCCGGCGAGGAGTCCGGCATCGCCGGCCTGCGGATCGACCCGGTACCGATCGACGTCGACATCCACCCGGTGAGCTGCCAGGGCGGCTCGCTGCACCACGACGTACGCTTCGCCGTGCTCGCCCCGCCCGGCGCGGTGGAGCGGGTCAGCGAGGAGTCCGAGGCGCTGGGCTGGTTCCCGCCGGACCGGCTGCCCCAGCCGCTGGCCGGCGGGACGGCGCACCTGGTCGCCCCGGCCCTGGCGACGCTCAGACGAGCCCCTCTTCGCCCCGTTCCTTGAGTTCGTCGACGACCTTCTTGACGTCCTGCGCCCGGTCGCGGGGGCAGACCAGCAGCGCGTCCGGGGTGTCGACGATGATCAGGTCGTGCACGCCGATGGCGGCCACCAGCCGCCCGGAGTAGGGCACCACCACCAGTCCGCCGCTGTCCCGCAGCAGCACCCCCGGCTTGGCGTCGGCGCCGAGCACCACGTTGCCGTCCGCGTCGGCGGGCAGCACCTCGCCGAGGGTGTGGAAGTCGCCGACGTCGTTCCAGCCGAAGTCGCCCGGCACGGTCGCCACCCGACCGGCGGTCGCCGCGCCCTCCATCACCGCGTAGTCGACGGAGATCTTCGGCAGCGTCGGCCAGACCGTGCCGAGCACGTCGTCCTGCTCCTCGGTGCCCCACGCCTCGGCGATCGCGACGATCCCGGCGTGCAGGGCCGGCTGCTGGCGGGCCAGCTCGGCGAGGAAGACGTCGACCCGCCAGACGAACATGCTGGCGTTCCAGAGGTGCCGCCCCGAGCGCAGGTACGCCTCGGCCACCTCGGCGCTCGGCTTCTCCTTGAACTCGGCCACCGGCCGCAGCGGGCCCCCGTCGACCGGGTCGCCGGTCTGGAGGTAGCCGTAGCCCGTCTCGGCCCGCGTCGGGGTGATGCCGACCGTCATCAGCAGGCCCCGTTCGGCGCCGCGGACCGCCTCCCGGACGACCTCCCGCCAGCGCTCCGGGTCACCGATCAGGTGGTCGGCGGCGAAGGAGCCCATCACCGCCTCCGGGTCGCGCCGGGCGATGACGGCGGCGGCCAGGGCGATCGCCGCGCACGAGTCCCGGGGCGAGGGCTCGACCAGGATGTTCTCCTCCGGCAGCCCGGCGAGCTGGCGCGCGACCGCCGTCACGTGCGCTGTCCCGGTGACCACCAGGGTGCGCTCGGCGCTGGTCAGCGGGCCCAGCCGGTCCACCGTCGCCTGGAGCAGCGAGGCGGCGGAGCCGGTCAGCGGGTGGAGGAACTTGGGATGCCCGGCGCGGGACAGCGGCCACAACCTCGTGCCACTGCCACCCGCCGGGATGACGGCGTAAATCACCCGCACATCATGCCCGATTCGCCTGACCGGGGACGCATTCTCACGCCCCCGGTCGCGGCGGTCAGGACCGGGCCCGGCTCCAGGCGGCGATGTGCACCTCGGCGCTGGACTCCCAGGTGAACTCCTTGGCCCGGTCGAAACCGGCCTTGGCCAGGGACAACCGCCGCTGCTCGTCGTCGAGCAGCGCGGCCAGGTCGGTGGCGATCTGGTCGGGCGCCTCGCTGGTGTACGCGACGGCGTCGCCGCCCACCTCCGGCAGCGACAGCCGGGGCGTGGTGAGCACCGGGGCGGCGCACGCCATCGCCTCCAGGATCGGCAGGCCGAAACCCTCCCCGTAGGACGGGTAGGCGGCCACCAGCGCCCCGCCGAGGAAGCCGGGCAGGTCCGCGTAGCGGAGGTAGCCGGGGCGGAGCAGCCGCAGGTGCGACGGGACCTCCGCCACCGCGCGGTCGATGTCGTCGTCGTGCCCCTGGCCGCCGGCGATCACCAGGGCCGGCGGCTCCTCCCGGTCGGCCACCGCGCGGGCCCAGCCGCGGATCAGGTTCGGCACGTTCTTGCGCGGCTCCTTGGCCCCCAGGAAGGCCACGTAGTGGGTGCCGCCGAGCCCCAGGCGGGCCCGGACCCGGGCCTTCTCCTCGTCGCTGGGCGCGTGGAAGGCGGCGTGGTCGACGCCGTGGTAGGCGACGTCGATCCGGGTGGGGTCGGCGTCGAGCAGCCGGATCAGCTCGTCCCGGGTGGCCTTGCTCGGCACGATCACCCGGCTGGCGCGGCGCAGGGACGTCTTGATCGCGCTGCGGAAGAAGGTGCGCCGCGACTTGTCGTAGTGCTCCGGCTCGGTGAAGAACGTCGCGTCGTGCACGGTCACCGTGACCGGGCAGCCGGCGCGCAGCGGGCAGGTGTAGAAGGGCGAGTGCAGCACCTGCGCGCCCACCTGCTGGGCGAGCAGCGGCAGGCCGGTCTGCTCCCAGGCGAGCCGGGCGGGACGGTGCGCGACGGCGGCCGGGGCCGGGATGATCTCCGCGCCGGGCAGCATCCGGGCGTAGCGCTCCAGGTCGGTGCGGAGGCAGACGACGGCCAGCTCCACCCCCGACCCGCACACCTTGCCGAGGGCGCCGAGCAGGCCGTCGACGTATCGACCGACACCACCACGGTCGACGGGGACACTCGTGGCGTCGATGAGCACGCGGGGCGGGCGACCGGCGGTCACGGGGCGACTCCTTGAACTGACGGGCCTGTGGGGAACAACACTCCGGCAAGCCTACGCCGGAGCCCGGCACGGACGCTGACTGCGACCCGACGGTACGCCGACTTGTCGCTGTCATCGAGTACGGCCACCGGGGGCGTATCGTTCGCGCCGATGGCCGACAACATTGCCCGGGTCTTCGCCGACGCGATCGCCACCGACCCGACCCGACCGCTGCTGACCTGGTACGACGACGCCACGGGCGAACGCACCGAGCTCTCCGGCGCCACGCTGGCGAACTGGGTGGCCAAGACGGCCAACCTGCTCGTCGACGAGGTGGCCGTGGGCCCCGGTGACGTCGCCGGGGTGCTGCTCCCCCCGCACTGGCAGACCGCGGCGGTGCTGCTCGGCTGCTGGTCGGCCGGGCTGACCGTCGCCGACACGCCGGGCGACGTGGACGTGCTCTTCGCCGCCGCGACGCGGCTGGCCGAGGCGGACGCCTGGTCGGCGGGTGAGCGGTACGTCCTCGCCCTCGACCCGTTCGCCCTGCCGATGCGCCAGGTGCCGCCCGGCTTCGCCGACTACGTGTCGGAGGTACGCGCCCACGGCGACCACTTCAGCCCGTACGCGCCGGGTGGCCCGGGCGAGGCGGAGCTGCTGGGCCGCGCGACGGCCCGCGCGACGGAGCTGGGCATCGCGCCCGGCGACCGGGTCCTGATCGACACGGGGGCGTACCCCGACCCGGTCGACTGGCTGCTCGCCCCCCTGGCGGCGAGGGCCACCACGGTCCTCTGCGCCAACGCCGACCCGTCGACCCTCCCCACCCGCGCCACCACGGAACGCGTGACCCGCCCCCTCCCCTGACCCACCCCACCCTCACCCCCGCGCCCCCTCCCCTGCGCGTCGATCATGGAGTCGTGGTGGCCGGAAGGTGCGGATATGCGCCTTTTGCGGGGCACCACAACTGCATGATCGACGCGCCGAGCGGGGGGGGTGGGGTGGGAGGGGGGTCAGGGGCGGGGGGTGCGGTGTTGGGCGAGGGTGGCGAAGGCCGTGAGGGACTCCGGGTTGGCCAGGGCGCCCCTGGCCGCCGCCGAGTCCACCGGGGTGCCGGTGAGGATCTTCTTCACCGGCACCTCCAGCTTCTTCGCCGACAGGGTGCGCGGGACGGCCTTGACCTGGTGGATCTCGTCCGGGACGTGCCGGGGCGACAGCGCGGTACGCAGCTCGCGGCAGATCTTCTTCCGCATCGCGTCGTCCAGCTCCAGCCCCTCGGCGAGCACCACGAACAGCAGCAGCTCACCGGCGCCGCCCTCGTCGTCCTCCAGGTGCACCACCACCGAGTCGACGACCTCGTCGAGCCCTTCGACCACCGAGTAGAACTCGGCCGTGCCGAGCCGCACGCCGCCCCGGTTGAGGGTGGCGTCGGAACGGCCCGTGATCACGCAGCCGCCCCGGTCGTTGATGGTGATCCAGTCGCCGTGCCGCCAGACGCCCGGGTAGACGTCGAAGTACGCCTCCCGGTAGCGGCTGCCGTCCGCGTCGTCCCAGAAGCCCACCGGCATGCTCGGCATCGGCTCCGTGATCACCAGCTCGCCCAGCTCACCGATGACCGGGGTGCCGTCGGCCGAACGGGCCTCCACCTTGGCGCCGAGCGCCCGGCAGGTGATCTCCCCGGCGTGCACCGCCAGCAGCGGCACCCCACCGACGAAGCCGGTGCAGACGTCCGTGCCGCCGGAGAGCGACTGGAGCTGGAGGTCGTCGCCGACGTTCTCGTACACCCAGGTGAAGCCCTCGGCCGGCAGCGGCGCGCCGGTCGAGCCGACCCCGCGCAGCGCCGTGAGGTCGGCGGTCTCCCTCGGCACCAGCCCGGCCTTGCGGCAGGCCAGCAGGAACGGCGCGGACGTGCCGAAGTACGTGGTGCCGGTCTCGCCGGCCAGCCGCCACAGCGCGCCCAGGTCGGGGTGGCCCGGGTTGCCGTCGAAGAGGACGATCGCCGCACCCACCGCCGGCCCGGAGACCAGGAAGTTCCACATCATCCAGCCGGTGGTGGTGAACCAGAAGAACCGGTCCGCCGGGCCCAGGTCGTGGTGCAGGGCCAGCATCTTCAGGTGCTCCAGCAGGATGCCGCCGTGGCCGTGCACGATCGGCTTCGGCAGCCCGGTGGTGCCGGAGGAGTAGAGCACGTAGAGCGGGTGGTCGAAGGCGACCGGGGTGAAGGTCAGCGGCTCGTCGGTCTCGGCGGCCAGCTCCGACCAGGCGAGCGCGCCCTCGAACGCGGCCGTCGTCCGGTCCGGAGCGCCGCCCGAGGGCGCGGAGCCCGCATCCCCGGCCGGGTCGAGGTAGGCGATGCAGACGGTGTGCTCCAGCGACGGCAGGGCGGCCCGGATCGCGGCCACCTCGCCGCGCCGGTCCACCGGCTTCTCGCCGTAGCGGTAGCCGTCCACCGCGACCAGGACCTTCGGCTCGATCTGCTGCCACCGGTCGGTGACGCTGCGGGTGCCGAACTCCGGGGCGCAGGAGGAGAAGATCGCGCCCAGGCTGCTGGTGGCGAGCAGCAGCACGTACGTCTCGGGGATGTTGGGCGCGTAGGCGGCGACCCGGTCGCCGGCGGTGACGCCGAGCCGGCGCAGCCCGGCGGCCACCCGGCGGACCTGATCGCGCAGTTCGGCGGCGGTGAGGGTGACCGGCGCCCGGGTCTGCCCGTGCGCGATCACCATCGGGTCGTCGTCGGCCCGGCCCGGCATCCGCAGCACGTTCTCGGCGTAGTTGAGCGTGGCGCCGGGGAACCACCTGGTCCCGGGCATCCCCCGGCCGGTCAGCGTCGCGGTCGGCGGGGTGTGCGCGACCACCCCGAAGTGGTCCCAGACCGACCGCCAGAACGCGTCGAGGTCCGTGACCGACCAGCGCCACAGCTCGTCGTAGTCGGCGAAGTCCAGCCCCCGGTGCTCACGCAGCCAGCGCAGGTAGCTCCCGATCCGGGACCGCTCGCGTACGTCCGCCGGCGGCGTCCACAGCACGTCACCCACTGCTCCACCCTCCCCTGGCCCCGCACGACACTGTGAAATGGGCCGTGGCGCCATCTTGCCCTACCTCAGAGCGCCATTCTCCGCACCCGACCTCCGTCGGCGCACGTGCGGAACCCACATGCCCCGGCACCACCCTGTGTGGGCGAGGCGGGGCGGGGCCCCTTCCTGAGCGGAAGCGCCCTCCCTGACGTCTCAGCCGGCGCGGTGGGCCTGGATGGCGCGCCGCCGGGCCAGCCGGTGGGCGCGGCGGATCTCCGCCTCCCGGAACCGGCGCTCGTCCTCCGGGCTCTCCGGCAGCACCGGCCGGACCACCCGCGGCGCACCGCCGAGGTCGACGCCCACGAAGACCAGGTACGCGGTGGCCACCCGCACCGGCTCGTCCTCGGCCGAGTCCCACCGCTCGGCCACCACCCGGACGCCTACCTCCATCGAGGTCTGCCCCGTCCAGTTCACCTGGGCGTGCGCGTGCAGCAGGTCCCCGACCCGGACCGCCTCGGTGAAGACGATCTCGTCGATGGCCGCGGTGACCGCCGTGCCGCCGCTGTGCCGGGCCGCGGCAGCCCCCGCCACGTCGTCGATGAACTTCATCAGCACCCCGCCGTGCACGGTGCCGTAGAGGTTGACGTCGACCGCGGTCATGATCCGGCTCAGGGTGACCCGGGAGTACGAGGTCGGCTTGCCGGCCGGCGCGGTGGAGGGGTGCTCGGTCATGTCGAAAACGGTACGGTGCGCGGATGCGACATCTCTGGAGCTTCCTCGCGGGGTTGGTGGTGGCGCCCGTCACGTGGGTGCTGGTCACCCTCGGGCAGGACGGGTCGGCGCGCACCGTCGACCGTTGGGTCGAGATCGGCACGTCCAACTCGGCCAATCTCATCGAGCCCGCCGTCTACCTCGCCGTCGGCGGGATCCTGCTCGGCCTGCTCGGCACGCTGCGCACCTCACCGCTCGGCCCGCTCGTGGCCGGGCTGCTGCTCGCCGCCCCGTACGTGGGGATGTTCGTCGCGCCCTTCGAGGTGCGGGACCGGATCCCGGACGGCTGGAAGGTCTTCGGCGACCCCCTGCCGCTGCACCTGCCGGTGGAGAACGGCACGCTCTTCCTGATCGGCCTGCTGCTGGTCGTGGCCACCTTCAGCGGCCAGCGCTGGCGGCGGTGGCCCCGCCCGGTGGTCGAGCCGACGCCGGCGCCCGCCGAGGGGCCGGAGCGCAACGACTTCACGCTGACCGACTGGCCCCCGGCCGACTCGACCGACCGGGACAGCGCCCCGCCGAGCCTCGGCTACCCGGACCCGACGCCGGCCGAGCCGCTGCCGCGCCGCACCGGCGGGGGGTCGCCGTGGTCGGCGCCGCCGCGCGGCACCAACCGGCCCGAGGATGAGGACACGGCCGAGATCCGGTGACGAGCCGGCCGTACGCGCGCCGGGGTGCGGCTCGGCCGCACGACAGGCCGCCTCGCGCGGCGGGCGACGACGGGACCGGGATCCGGTGACGATCGCGGGCGGGCCGGACGGACCGGCCCGCCCGCCGAACCACTCAGCCCTTCAGGAGCTGACGGGCCATCACGATGCGCTGCACCTGGTTGGTGCCCTCGTAGATCTGGGTGATCTTGGCGTCCCGCATCATCCGCTCGACCGGGTAGTCCCGGGTGTAGCCGTAGCCGCCGAGCAGCTGCACCGCGTCGGTGGTGATCTCCATGGCCGCGTCCGAGGCGAAGCACTTGGCCGCCGCGCCGAAGTAGGTCAGGTCGGCGTCGCCGCGCTCGGACTTGCCGGCCGCGGCGTACGTCAGCTGCCGGGCCGCCTCCAGCTTCATGCCCATGTCGGCGAGCATGAACTGGACGCCCTGGAACTCGGCGACCGCCTTGCCGAACTGCTTGCGCTCCTGGACGTAGCCCTTGGCGTAGTCGAGCGCGCCCTGGGCGATGCCGACGGCCTGCGCGGCGATGGTGACCCGGGTGTGGTCCAGGGTCTTCATCGCGGTGCCGAAGCCGGTGCCCTCGGCGCCGATCATGCGGTCCGCGGGGATCCGGACGTTGTCCAGGTAGACCTCCCGGGTCGGCGAGCCCTTGACGCCGAGCTTCTTCTCGGGGGCGCCGAAGCTGACCCCGGCGTCGGACTTCTCGACCACGAAGGCGGAGATGCCCCGGGACCGGGCCGACGGGTCGGTCACCGCGAAGACGGTGTAGAACTCCGAGACCCCGGCGTTGGTGATCCAGCGCTTCACGCCGTTGAGCACCCAGTGATCGCCGTCACGCACCGCGCGGGTGGTCATCGACGCCGCGTCGCTGCCGGCCTCCGGCTCGGAGAGGCAGTACGAGAACATCGCGTCGCCCGCCGCCACCGGGGTCAGGTAGCGCCGCTTGAGCTCCTCGGAGCCGGCCAGCAGCAGCGGCATGGTGCCGAGCTTGTTGACCGCCGGGATCAGCGACGACGAGGCGCAGGCCCGCGCCACCTCCTCGATCACGATGGCCGTGGCCAGGGCGTCCGCACCCGCGCCGCCATACTCGACGGGGACGTGCGGGGCGTGGAAGTCGGCGGCCCGCAGCGCGTCGTAGGACGCCTTCGGGAACTCGCCGGTCTCGTCCGCCTCGGCGGCGTGCGGCGCCACCTTGGCCGCACAGACCTCACGGACCGCCTCCCGGATCGCCTCGTGCTCCTCGGGCAACCGGTAGACGTCGAACGACTGCTCTGCGGCCATGTCGGACCCTCCCCTTCACCGCTATCATGCGCAGTCTGTAGCGTCTCCTGACCGCCGACGGCGCAGACTGAAGGATAGCGACAGAGTTCAGCTCATGTTACCGCCGCGTAGCCTCACCCGTGGCGGAGCGCCGACGCCGCCCGGCGATGATGGAACAGGCAGACGTTAGAGTCCCTCCGGTGCCCGCCCAGGCGCCGCAGCAGAACGCGACGCGACGACGCGACGCCAGCGCGAGCGGAGAAGACAGGCGTGACGATCCCGTACCCGAACACCCAGCCGATGCCCGCCATCGCCGCGGTGACGCCCCCCTCCGGCGCACAGCGACCGCGGGTGACCTTCCTGGGCACCGGCTATCTCGGTGCGACCTACGCCATCTGCTACGCGGAACTCGGCTACGAGGTCCTCGGCTACGACGTCGACGACGACAAGATCGCGATGCTGAACGCCGGCGAGGTGCCGATCCACGAGCCCGGCCTCGACGAGCTGCTCAAGCGCAACCTGGCGGCCGGGCGGCTGCGGTTCAGCACGGACATCGCCGAGGTCGCCGAGTTCGGTGACGTGCACTTCATCTGCGTCGGCACGCCGCAGCGCGCCGACGGGATGGGCGCCGACCTGTCGTACGTCGAGGCGTCGGTCACCAGCCTGGCCCAGCACCTGACCCGCAAGGCGCTGATCGTCGGCAAGTCGACCGTGCCGGTCGGCACCGCCGAGTGGGTCGAGCAGCTGGTCAGCAAGCACACCCCCGCCGACCTGGGGGTCGAGGTGGCGTGGAGCCCGGAGTTCCTCCAGGAGGGCTTCGCCGTCGACGACGTGCTGCGGCCCAACCGGATCGTCGTCGGCGTCAAGAGCGAGTGGGCCAACGGCATGCTCTACGCCGCCCACAAGGGCGTCTTCGACCTGGCCGCCACGGAGGACCGCGAGGTGCCCCTGGTGGTCACCGACTTCGCCACCGCCGAGCTGGTCAAGGTCGCCGCGAACGCCTTCCTCGCCACCAAGATCTCCTTCATCAACGCGATGGCCGAGGTCTGCGAGGCCTCCGGCGGTGACGTGACGCACCTCGCCCGGGCCATCGGCTTCGACCCGCGCATCGGCAACCGGTTCCTCCAGGCCGGGCTCGGCTTCGGCGGCGCCTGCCTGCCCAAGGACATCCGCGCGTTCCAGGCCCGCGCGCAGGAGCTGGGCGCCGGGGAGGCGCTGCGCTTCCTGCACGAGGTCGACCTGATCAACCTGCGCCGCCGGACCCGGGTGGTCCAGCTCGCCGCCGAGCTGCTCGGCCGCCGCTCCGGGCCCGCCGGGCCGGATCTCTCCGGCGTGCGCGTGGCCGTGCTCGGCGCGACCTTCAAGCCCAACACCGACGACGTACGCGACGCGCCCGCGCTCTCCGTCGCCTCGCTGCTGCGCAAGGCCGGCGCCGACGTGCACGTCTACGACCCGCAGGGCATGGAGCGGGCGCGCGCGGTGGCGCCCGAACTGGTCTACGAGCCCGGCATCAACGAGGCCGTGACCGGCGCGGACCTGGTCTGCGTGCTCACCGAGTGGGCCGACTTCCGCAACGCCGACCCGGTGGCCCTCGGCGAGCTGGCCGCCGGCCGCAAGGTGGTCGACGGCCGCAACTGCCTGGACTCGGCACTGTGGACGCAGGCCGGTTGGGAGTACCGCGGCATGGGCCGCCCCTGACGATCGCCGACCGACGGCCGGTCGCGGAGCACGCTCCGCGACCGGCCGTTCGCCGTCCGCGTGGACGATCTTTGCCCCGGACCCGCCGACAACTGTCGAAATCCGCGCCCACATTGGGCATGCTGCCAAGGTGGTAGTCCACAGTGCGGGTGGAGGGGTGTCGTGGCGACCTTTGAGTGCTCCTCGTGCGGCCGGGAGATCAAACCGGCCGTCAGCTGCCCGCACTGCGGTGCGCACCAGCCACAGTGGGTCGAGCACCTGGCGGAGATCGAGCGGTCCATCGCGGAGATGAAGGCCCGCGAGGCCGCCATCGCCAGCGAGCAACGGCAGATCGCCGCCAAGATGCAGGCCGCGCTCTTCCAGCGGGACATCCTCGCCCACGCCGGTGAGGAACGTCTCAAGCAGGCCACCCGCCCCCGTCGGGTGCTGCGCCGCCGGCCGGGTCGCCGTCCGCCCACGGCCGCCACCGGTGCCCCGCCCCGGGTGCCCCGGCAGGGCGCCCCGGCCGGCCCGGACGACCCGCCCCCTCCCCCGTCGTCGACCGCCACCTGGCTCGACGCCGACGATCCGGAGCACCCGCCGGAGGCGTCCTCCCGCGAGGTGCAGAACATCCCCCTCGGGCTCGGCGCGCTGCTGCTCGGGGTCGCCGCCGTGGTCTTCGCCGCGGTGGCCACCAGCTCGATGGACGCGCTGGCCCGGCTGGGCGTCCTGCTGCTCGCGACCGTGCTGATGCTGCTCGCCCCGCCGGTGCTGGCCCGGCGCGGGCTCACCTCGACCGCCGAGACCATCTCCGCGGTCGGCCTGCTCCTGGTGCCCCTCGCCGGCTACGCGCTGTGGGCGGTGGACCGGATCGGCAACGGCGGCGCCTCCGGCGCGGTCTTCGCCGGGATCATCTTCGCCGTCACCGCCGGCGTCTCCTTCGGCTACGCGGGCTGGACGGGGCTGCGCGCGCCCCGGTTCGCCACCGTGCTGGCCGCCCAGCCGGTGCTGCCGCTGCTGGCGTACGACCGGATCACCGGCCCGGGCGGCTGGGCGCTGGTGCTGACCGCGGTGGCCCTGCTCGACCTCTGGCTGGCGCGCTCGACGGTCACCGTGGAGCGGCCGGTCCGCCGCGACCTGCCCGAGCCCTCGGTCGCGCCCGCCGGATCCCCGGCAGCGCCCCGGCAGCGCCGCGCCGACGGCCGGCCGGAGGGGGCGCCCGAGGAGGCCGGCGAGGTGCTCGACGGCGGGCTGCCGGCGCAGGAACGCGCCCCGGCCACCCGGCCGGTGCCGTGGCTGCGCGAGCTGACCTGGGTGCTGCACGGGGTGGCGGTCGCCCTCGCCCTCGCGTACGCCGTCTCCGCCCTGCTCCGCGCGAGCACCGTGCCGGCCGCCACCGGGGCCGGGCTGGCACTGCTGCTGGCCGCCGCGGTGGGGCTGGCCGGGACGCTGGTGCTGCGCCGCCCGCCGCTGCCCGACCTCGGCGCCGGGATCTTCACCCTCGCCGTGATCGGCGCGCTGAGCCGGATCGCCTCGGTGGCCTTCCCCGGGCGGGCGCTGCTGCTGATCGCGGCGGTCATCACGCTCACCGGGCTGGCCGTCCGGGCGGTGCCGGAGGCGGCCCGACGCGGGCCGCAGCTCGCCTCGGCGGTGGCGCTCACGGTGAGCGGAGTGGTGGTCGCCGGGGGTGCCCTGCGGGCCGGGGTCGCCCCCGTCCGGGCCGCGCTGCCGGCCTGGGCGGCCGACCTGGACCGCTACCCGGCCGAGCTGGCGGCGGCCGCGGGCCCGGCCGCCTGGCAGCTCGCCGCCAGCGCCTTCCTGCTGACCGTCGCCGCGGTGCTGGCCCTGCCGCCGGAGATCCGCCGGGAGTTCGCCGTGGTCGGCGCGGCGCTGACCGCGCTCGCCGTACCGGCGTCGTTCGGTCTCGGCTGGGCGGTGGCGCCCTGGCCGATGGTGCTGACGGCGGTCGGCATCGGGGTGGTCGGGCTCTCCGCCCGCACCGAACGCGCGGCCCTGGCGCACGCGGCGGCCGCCGCCGGCGTCGGCCTGTTCGGCGCGGGCGCGGGACTGGCCCGGCCGGCGTTGACCACCGCGGTCCTGCTCACCCTGTTCGCCGCCGGGGTCCTGGTCGCCGTGGCTCCCCGGATGCGACTCGCCCCGGCGG
Source organism: Micromonospora sp. NPDC023633 (assembly GCF_040640035.1). NCBI lineage: Bacteria > Bacillati > Actinomycetota > Actinomycetes > Micromonosporales > Micromonosporaceae > Micromonospora > Micromonospora sp. NPDC023633. The sequence continues at coordinate 63,824 of NZ_JBFABB010000005.1, forward strand.
CGGCCGACACGGTCTCGGCGTGGGCCGCCGGGGGCGCGGCGTTCGCGCTGCCGGGCGCGGTGGCCGCCTTCGTCGCCGCCACCGTGCCCGCCGATCCCACGCCCACCCCGGCGAGTCTGCGTGAGGTCACCGTCCCGGTGCTCGCGGCCAGCTTCCTGGCGGTCTGCGTCACCCTCGGTCACGCCGCCATCGTGCAGGTCTCCCAGCGCCGCATCCCGACGCCGCTGGCGGTGGGCACCGCCCTCGGCGCGGTCATTGTCACCGCCGCCGCGTTCGGGGCCCCGGGGGCCACCGCCGCCGACGCCTGGGTCGGCGGCCTGCTGCTCGTCGCCGCCGCGATGGTGGTGTTCGCCGGCCCCATCGACGCCGGCCGACGCTCCGACCTCACCCTGGACGGCTCCGACCTGGCCGCCGCGGCGGTGACCGCCGCCCTGATCGCCACCCTGGCCCGGATCGCGGCCGTCCTCGCCCCCGGCGGGCAGCTCGCCGTCGCCGCCGCGCTGGTGCTGCTGGTGGCCGTGGCCGCCCGGGCGATGCCGGAGGAGTGGCGACGCGGGCCGATCGCCGGCCTCGCCGTCGGCGGCGTGCTGATCGGGCTGCTGGCCGGTTGGAGCGCGCTGCGGGGCGGGCTGGGGGTGCTCGCCACCCCGGGCCCGATCTGGGCCGGGGACCTGACCGGTTGGCCGGCCGGGCCGACCGGCGGATCGACGTGGCAGGCCCCGGTCGCGCTGGCCCTGCTCGGCGTCGCCGCCGCGGTCCTGCTGCCGCCACCGTGGAAGTACGACGTGTCGGGCGCGGCGGCCGTGCTCGCCACGATCGGCGCGCCGGCCGCGTTCGACCTGGCGTGGTGGTCGCCCGTCCTGGTCGGTGGGATGGTCGCCACCGTCTTCGGGGCTGCCGCCGTGGCCGCCGTCGACCCCCGCGCCGGCTTGTCCCGGGCGGTCGTGGCCGGTGTCGTCGCCCTGCACGCCGCCGGTGCGGGACTGGTCCGGCCGTGGACCACCGCGCTGGCACTGGGCAGCATCGCGCTGATCGGCGTCGTGGTGGCGGCGCTGGCGCGGTCGCTGGCCGTACCGCTGGTGGATGACGTCGAGACCGAGGGGATGCCGCCGCACCTGGCCCAGATCGGGGGTGCCGCGGCCGGCGCCGCCCTGCTCGCGTTCCCCGGCGCCGTCGCGGCGCTGGCGGCCGAGTTCGAGCGCGCGCCGGAGGTGGTGCTCACCGCCGCGCTGGCCGCGTCGAGCCTGGGCCTGGCGGCGGTGGCCGCCGTCCGGCGGCGGATCCCGCAGTACCTGCCCTGGACCAGCGCGGCGGTGGCCGGCGGCGCCACGGTGAGCGCCCTGGCGGCCGTCCCCGCCGGCCAGGCCGTCGGTGTCTACGCCGCCGCCGCGGCCCTGCTCGGGGTGCTCGCCGAGCTGGTCCGGGGCGCGACCGAACCGCCGGTCGGCGCGGCCCAGCCGGTGCGGCGCTGGGCGGTGCTGCTCGACGGCGCACTGCGGCGGCTACCCGACGACGGGACGCAGCGCCGCTGGCGGGTCAGCCCCGCCGCCGGTGCGCTCGCCGCCGCCGCGCTGCCCACCGCCCTGGCGCTGGTGTCGATCGCGCCGTCCCTGGTGGTCGCCCTGGTCGATCCGCACCGCAGCCTCGCCCGGGTCTGGCAGGGGCCGCCACCGGAGCTGCTCACCCCGCCACCCGACGCGGTCGACCCGACCCACGTGCTGACCGCGCTGCTGCTCACCGCGACCGCCGCGCTGGCCGCCACCGGCTTCAGCGGCGGGCGACGCTCCCGGGCGGTGCCGGTGGTGCTGCCCGGCGCCGCCGTGACCCTGCTGATCACCCCGGTGTCGCTCGGCAACGGCTGGCCGGCGAGCACCCTGGCGGCGCTGGCCGTGTTCACCATCTCGATGCTCGGCCTGGCGCTCACCCCGCCCCCGCCGCTGGCCGAGCGGGCCCGCTCGCTGCGCCTGACCCGGGTGCTCGTCTTCGCCATCGGGCTGGCCGCCGGGAGCGCGGGGCTGGTGGGCAGCCTGGCGACCCGGGAGCTGACCCTGTTCACCCTCGGTGGCGCGGTCGGCGTCGGCACGGTGGCCGCGCTCTTCGGCACCACCCAGCGGGCGCGCATCCTCGGCTGGCTGTTCGCCTCGCTGATGGCGCAGCTCTTCGTGCTCACCGCCGGCCTGGTGGCCGGCCTCGCGGCCGTCTGGTCCGCGTTCGGCGTGCTGGCCGTCGGCGCGGCCCTGCAGGTGTTCGCCGCGACCCTGCCCCGGCTGCGTCGCCCCGAGGCCCAGCGGGAGGCGGCCACGGTCGAGTGGAGCGGGTACGCCGCCGCCCTCATCGCCCTGGCGCTGGCCTTCGACTCGCCCCGGCACATCGCGGCCCTGCTGGCCGGCTGGGGCGCGGTCCTCGGCGTGGCGGCCACGCGACCCGGCCGCCGGCCGGTGGAGCGGCGCATCCTGTTCTGGGCGGTCGTGGTCTGCGAGATCGCCGCCTGGTGGATCCTGATGCGGGTCGCCGACGTGGCGCTGCCGGAGGCCTACACGCTGCCCTTCGCGGCGCTCGCCCTGCTCGTCGGCGTGCTGGAGCTGCGGCACCGGCCCGACCTGAGCAGCTGGGTCGCGTACGGGCCCGCGCTGGTCGCCGCGTTCGTGCCCACCCTGGCGATCGTGCTGGCCACCGACTCCAGCACGCTGCGCCAGGTGCTGCTGCTGCTCGGTGCGGTGGCCGTCCTCGTCTTCGGATCGATGAGCCAGCAGCAGGCACCAGTGATCGTCGGCGCGGCCGTGACGGCGATCGCGGCAGTGCACGCGCTGTTCAGCCTGGGGCCGTGGCTGGCCCTGATCCCCGTCGGCATCCTGCTGCTGGCACTCGGCGCCAGCAACGAGCGCCGGCGCCGCGCCCAGGAACGCCTCCAGACGGCCCTGCGCGGCATGCGGTGAGGCCGGCGGGTCCAGCCTGCGGCTGCCGCCGTGGGCGGCCCCGCTGCGCCCTGCGGCAGCCGGCCGGTCGGGCCCGGTTCCTCCCGCGGACGGACGCCGGCCGCCTCACCGGCAGAGCCGAACGCGTCCGTGCCGGAGGCGGTAACGGCTGGGGCAGGTCGCGCCGTCGCACTGCGGGTGGTGGCGAACCCGCCGCCCGCTTCAGTCAGCCGGCATCCCGCGCGACCGACTCCTGGCTGCCCCCGGCGGTAGCTGGACGCCCCGATCGCCGTTCCGGCCGCCGAGCCGGGAGACACAGAGCGTGACTCCCCGGCCGGGACGGCCATCAGCCCTTCGGGCCCTTTGCTCTGCAGCCATCGACGCAACAGTCGCTCTACGTCACGAATGCTTGCGGCGTCAATCATCGGCGTAAAGACAGAACTCCAGTTCAGACGGCCGGTGCGTCAATGGCTGCAGAGCAAAGGAGCCGAGAGGGCATCGTTGTCACGAGCCCTCGCCGTGACCCTGGGTAACGCGAGTGCCCGTCACCGACAGCGACGGTCCTCGGGGTCTGCCCCACCCCTCCGCCGCCGCCTCTCCTCCGCGCGGAAGTACCGACCATCCGATGAAAAACCGGCGGGCGGAGGTCACAACAGGGGGATCGACAACAGGCGGAAGGGGCCATCTAACGGGCGCACCGAAGGCGCAGCGGACCGAAGACGAAGCGGACCGAAGACGAAGCGGACCGAAGGCGCCGCGGACCACGGACGGGACCGATCGGCAGGGGCCAGGCGGAAGGTGGGGAGGAAGCGGGGGGCGGAGACGGCGGAAGAGGGATCAGGCGAGGGAGGCGCGCAGAGCGGCGTCCTTCTCGGCGACCAGCTGCTCCAGGTCGGCCTGGTAGGCCGACATGCGGTCGAGCAGGGCGCGGTCGGCGGCGGCCAGGATGCGGACCGCGAGCAGCCCCGCGTTGCGGGCGTTGCCGATCGACACGGTGGCCACCGGCACGCCGGCCGGCATCTGCACGATGGAGAGCAGCGAGTCCATCCCGTCGAGGTGCTTCAACGGCACCGGAACGCCGATCACGGGCAGCGGGGTGACCGAGGCGACCATCCCGGGCAGGGCGGCGGCGCCACCCGCCCCGGCGATGATGACCTTCAGGCCCCGGTCGGCCGCGGCACGCCCGTAGTCGATCATCTTGATCGGGGTACGGTGCGCCGAGACGACCTCGACCTCGTACGGCACCTCGAACTCATCCAGCACCTCGGCGGCGGCCTTCATCGTCGGCCAGTCCGAGTCGCTGCCCATGATCAGCCCAACGACGCTCACTGCGGTCCGCCTCTCGTTCGCGACTGCGGGGCTCGCAAGCTCACTCCTCGCGCTCACCCCGTGTGCCTCTCGTTCGCGACTGCGGGGCTCGCAAGCTCACTCCTCGCGCTCACTGGTGCCCCTCGCGCAGCCAGCGGGCGGCCCGCGCGGCCCGCGTCCGTACGTCGTCCAGGTCGTCACCGAGCACCGTGACGTGCCCGATCTTGCGGCCGGGCCGCACCTGCTTGCCGTAGAGGTGCACCTTTGCGCCCGGCTCGGCCGCGAAGAGGTGGTGCAGCCGCTCGTCGATCGACATCCCGCCCGGCTCGCCACCGAGCACGTTCGCCATCACCACCACGGGAGCGGTCAGCGAGGTGTCCCCCATCGGGTAGTCGAGCACCGCCCGCAGGTGCTGCTCGAACTGCGACGTGCGGGCGCCCTCGATGGTCCAGTGCCCCGAGTTGTGCGGCCGCATCGCCAGCTCGTTCACCACGATCCGGCTGCCCCCGGGCGCGGCCCGGTCGGCGACCTCGAACAGTTCCACGGCGAGCAGGCCGACCACGCCGAGCGCGGTGGCCAGGTCGATGGCGAGCTGCTGGGCGGCGACCGCCAGCTCCTCCGGCAGGTCCGGCGCGGGGGCGAGCACCTCGACGCAGATGCCGTCGCGCTGCACCGTCTCGACCACCGGGTACGCGGCGACCTGCCCGAACGGCGAGCGGGCCACCTGCACGGCGAGTTCCCGGCGCAGCGGCACCCGCTCCTCGACGATCAGCCGGGTGCCGCCGGCCAGCAGGGTCGTGGCCAGCTCCTCGGCCCGCACCGCGTCGTCGACCAGCCAGACGCCCCGGCCGTCGTACCCGCCGCGGGCCGCCTTGAGCACCACCGGCCAGCTGGTCTCGTCGCCGAACGCCACCAGGTCGGCGGGCTCGGCGACGGGTCGCCACGCCGGGTTCGGTGCGCCCAGCTGGCCGAGCCGCTCCCGCATGGCCCGCTTGTCCTGGGCGTGCAGCAGCGCGTCGGCGGGCGGAAAGAGCTTCACGCCCTCGGCGGCCAGCGTGCGGATGTGCTCGGTGGGGACGTGCTCGTGGTCGAAGGTGACCACGTCGCAGGCCTTGGCGAAGGTGCGCAGCGCGGCGAGGTCGGTGTGGTCGCCGTACTGGACGTCGGCGGCGACCAGCGCGGCACCGTCGTCGGGGGCCAGCGCGAGCACGCGCAGCGACTGGCCGAGGGCGATCGCGGACTGGTGGGTCATCCGGGCGAGCTGGCCGCCGCCCACCATGCCGACAACGGGCAGACCGGTACGGGAATCCATAGCGGCGCCAGCCTATCGGGACGCCCCGCCACCTGCGCCGCCGGATGGCCGATCACACACGGCCGCGGAGCCGTGCGGCTCACCGCCGGGCGAGCTGGCCGACCAGGTCGTCCACCGCCGTCACCGGGCGTTCGCAGACGAAACCCCGGCAGACGTACGCGGTGGGCCGCCCGTCGACGATCGACCGGTCGGCGAGCAACGGCACCCCGGGCTGGCCGGAGCTGCCCGCGACGATCACCGTGCCGGGCGGGGCGTGCCGGTGCGCCGCCAGGACCAGCGGGTCCCCGATCGGGTCGTCGGTGACCACCGCGATCTCGTACGGCCCGGAGAGCAGCGCCTCCCCGACGGCCGCCGCGTAGCCGGTGAAGCGGGCGTGCCGGCCGACGATCGGCGCCACGGTCGACAGCGCCGCCTCGGCGGCCTCGCGGTAGCGGGTCTCGCCGGTCAGGGCCGCGTACGCGACCAGCGCCGCGACGATCGCCGACCGCCCGGAGGGGGTGGCGTTGTCGGTGGGGTCGGCCGGGCGGGTGACCAGCCGCTCGGCGTCGTCGGCGGTGTCGTAGAAGCCGCCGCCCGGCGCGGCGAACCGCTCCAGCGCGACGTCGAGCAGCCGGCCGGCCAGCGTCAGCCAGCGCCCCTCCCCGGTGAGCTGGTGCAGGGCGCAGAACGCCTCGGCCACGCAGCCGTGGTCCTCCAGCACGCCGGCCGGCTCGCCGACGACGCCGGCCCGGGAGACCCGGCGCAGCCGTCCGTCGACGATGTGCCGGTCGGCGAGCACCTCGCCGATCCGGACGGCCGCGGCGGCGGTGACCGGGTCGCCGGTGAGCACGCCGTGCTCGACCAGCGCGGTGACCGCGAGCCCGTTCCAGGCGGCGACCACCTTGTCGTCGCGGGCCGGTTGGGGCCGGGTGTCGCGGACCTCGCGCAGCCGGGCCCGGACCCGCTCCCAGCGGGCGGCCACGTCCGGGGCGACGTCGTCGACGTCGCGGGCCAGCCGCAGGACGCTGGTGCCGTGCTCGAAGGAGCCCTCCTCGGTGACCGCGAACAGGTCGGCGGCGAAGCGGCCGTCGTCCTCCCCCAGCGCCTCGACGAGCTGGGCCGGCGTCCAGGAGTAGGTGAGCCCCTCGACGCCTTCGGTGTCGGCGTCCAGCGCGGAGGCGAGCCCGCCCTCGGGGGTGCCCAGGTCGTCGATCATGAAGGCCGCGGTCTCGGCGGCGACCCGGGCCGCCAGCGGGTCGCCGGTCAGCCGCCAGAGCTGGGTGTACGTCCGCAGCAGCAGCGCGTTGTCGTAGAGCATCTTCTCGAAGTGCGGCACGGTCCAGTGCCCGTCGACGGAGTAGCGGGCGAAGCCGCCGGCGAGCTGGTCGTAGATGCCGCCCCGGGCCATCGCCTCGCAGGTGTGCCGGGCGATCTCCAGGCTGCGCTGCGAGCCGGTGCGCTGGTGGTGCCGGAGCAGGAAGAGCAGGTTCATGTGCGGCGGGAACTTCGGCGCGCCGCCGAACCCGCCGTTCGTGGCGTCGTACTCCTTGGCGAGCTGGTCGGCCGCGGCGTCGAGCAACGCGGCGTCCAGCGGCGCGGTGGGCCCGCCCACGGCCTGCGCGCCGCCGATCGCCTCGACCACGGCGGCGCCCTGGCTGATCACGGCGTCGCGCTGGTCCCGCCAGGCGGCGGCGACCGACTGGAGCAGCCGGACGAAGTTCGGCCGGGGGAAGTAGGTGCCGCAGAAGAAGGGGGTGCCGTCCGGGGTGGCGAAGACGGTCATCGGCCACCCGCCCTGCCCGGTCATCGCCTGGGTGGCGGTCATGTAGACGGCGTCGACGTCGGGGCGTTCCTCGCGGTCCACCTTGATGCAGACGAAGTCGTCGTTCATCAGGGCGCCGACCTGCTCGTTCTCGAACGACTCGTGGGCCATGACGTGGCACCAGTGGCAGGCGGCGTAACCGACCGAGATGAGCACCGGCACGTCCCGCCGTTTCGCCTCGGCGAACGCCTCCTCGCACCACGGCCACCAGTCGACCGGGTTGTCGGCGTGCTGGAGCAGGTACGGGCTCGTGGCGTCAGCGAGTCGGTTCACCCGACGACCATAACCACCCGGGGACGCGCCCGCCCGCGCTCCGGCGGGCAGGGGCCTGCCCTCGTCGGGGGCGGCGGGGGTGGCTCAGGAGGCGCCGTCGGCGCGCAGCGGCAGGACGTTGGGGCGGGCCTCGTCGAGGAGGCTGCCCAGCACCGCGCCGATCTTGTCGGCCGGCATCGGCTTGAAGAAGTGGTAGCCCTGGGCGGCGGTGCAGCCCAGCTCGGCCAGCGCCAGGCGCTGCTCGGCGGTCTCCACGCCCTCCGCGACCACCCGCAGCCCCAGCTCGTGGGCAAGGCCGACGGTGGTACGCACGATCGCCGCCGCCTCCGGGGAGTCGGCCATCCGGATCACGAAGGAACGGTCCACCTTGAGCTCGTCCACCGCGATCCGGGTGAGGAACGTCAGCGAGGAGAAGCCCGTGCCGAAGTCGTCGACCGCGAGCTGCACCCCCATCGACCGCAGGGTGGCGAGCACCTCGTCGATGATCTCCAGCTCGCTCATCACCACCGTCTCGGTGATCTCCAGGACCAGCCGGTCCGGCGGCACCTGGTGCCGGCGCAGGGCATCGGCGATCTCGGTGGGCAGGCGGGGGTCGAGCAGGCTGCGCGCCGACAGGTTGACCGAGATCGGCACGTCGAGCCCGTCCCTGGCCCAGCCGGCGGCGACGGCGAGCGCCTTGTCCAGCACGTAGCGGGTGAAGGTGCCGAGCTGCTCGCTGTTCTCGACCGGGCGGATGAAGTCGTGCGGACCGAGCCAGCCCCGGCGCGGGTGCCGCCAGCGGATCAGCGCCTCCACCCCGGTCGGGGCGCCGGTGGTCAGGTCGACGGCCGGCTGCAACGCCAGCACGAGCTGGTCGTCGGTCTTGAGCGCCTCGCGCAGCTCGGCCAGCAGGGCCAGTTGGTCGGTGCTCGCGGCGTCCCGGGTGGAGTCGTACGCGGCGACGCTGCCGCCGCCCTCCTTGGCCTGGTACATGGCGATGTCAGCCCGGCGCAGCAGCTCGGTCAGGTCGGCGGTGCCGGCGTCGGCGACCACCACCCCGACGGAGACCTCGACAGACATCCGCACCCCGGCCACCTCGGTCGGCGCGGCGAGCCGCTCGGCGATCTCGCGGGCCTGCCGCAGTGCGTACGCCATCGGGGCGGCCCGGTCGCCGATCACCGGCACCGACGTCAGCAGCAGGGCGAACTCGTCGCCGCCGAGGCGGGCGAGCAGGTCCTCGGGGCGGGCGAGGGTGCCCAGCCGGTTGGCGGTCAACCGCAGCAGCTGGTCGCCGGCGGCGTGCCCGAGGGTGTCGTTGACCTCCTTGAACTGGTCGATGTCGAGCAGCAGCAGCGCCACCGGGTGGTCGTGGGCGAGCTGGCGCAGCGCCTGGTCGCCCTTGCTGAGCATGGCCGACCGGTTCACCAGCCCGGTGAGCTGGTCGTGCACCGCCTCGTACGACGAGCGGGCGGTGACCAGTCGCAGCTCCCGGTGGGTCGCGGCGTCGTGCAGCGCGGCGGCGAGAGCGTCGCCGAAGGCGGCCACGGCGTCGCGTTCCCGGGCGTTGGGCGGCGCGCAGCGCGGGAACCGGACCCGCAGCTCGCCCACCCGGGCGGCACCCACGGTGAGGGTGCGCACCAGCTCGTGGTCCTCCGGCTCGGTCCCGCCGGGCGGTGCGACCTCCCGGTCGACCAGCTGGCCGCCCGGGTCGCCCCGGTAGCGTCGCCACCGGCCGTCGCCCCGGGCCACGTCGATGTCGACGAGTTCGGCGTTGAACAGGGTCAGCGCGCCGGTCACCGCGGCCGTGGCGACGCCCCGCTCGTCGAGCTGGTTGAGCGCGGCGGTGGCCTCGGCGAAGGCCCGCCAGGTGCGGCGTTCCTGGTCGGCGCGGAGCCGGTGCCGGTAGGTCTGCTGGAGCAGCCAGAGCGGCGGCGGGAGCAGGAGCAGCCAACGCGCGTCGAGCTCCAGCAGCGCCACCACGACCAGGCCGACGGCCACGTTTCCGACGAACATCAGCAGCTTGCCCCGCAGCGCGGCGAGCAGCGGCGGCGCGACGGGGATGCCGTGCCGCAGCGCCAGGGTGGCGCCGCCGAGCCAGGCGGTGGCCAGCAGGTAGGTGACCGAGCCCGCGAGCACGGCCAGGGCGAGCGCCGGGGTCGGCGTCGCCAGCAGCGGCTCGCCGAGCAGGCTGGTGACCGAGACGGCCAGGGCGGTGGCGGCGGTCAGCGAAGCCGTGATCCGGACGACCTCCAGCACCGGCCGCCGGTCGCCGAGCAGCGACATGGCCGACCAGGCGAGGGCGGCGCCGAGGAGCGCGGCGGTGGGGAGCCAGCCGGGGGGCGTCAGGTAGAGGCAGATGATCAGCGCCGCCTCGCCCCAGGTGATGCTCACCATCCCGGCGGCGGTGCGGAACCGCAGCCGGGCCAGCTGGGCGACGGCGAACACGCCGACGGCGAGGCCGAACCGGGCCGGCCCGCCGAGCGGGTCGTCGGCGGGGAGGCGGGTCGGCGCGGTCCACCCCAGCCCGGCGGCGACCAGCGCGGTGAGCGCGATGGCGGCGGTGAGCAGGAGCATCCGCGCGGGGGTGCCGCGGGCTCCGAGCCGGTCGGTCGACTCGCCGGCCCTGCCGGAGGTCACCGAGCCGCTCCGCCGGCGGGCCGCTCGCCGGTACGACGGGCGGCCGCTGGTGTGGTGGTCATCGGCGCCCCCTCCCGCGCACGGCTCGGGAACTCTTGGTCCCCCCGGCGAGAGGCTAAGGCAAACCCGGTGGCCGCAACAGGGGGCGGCCACCGGGTTCGACGTGAATCATGGGCGGACTAGCCGTTGCGACGCTGCTGGCGCCCGGTGGGAGCGGCGGAGGATGAATCCTGCGCCTGCGCACCTTCTGTCGGATCGACGACTGCCGCGTCCGCCCGGTCGGGGGTCGCCGACGGGCCCTGCTGGGGAAACCGGTCGGGCAGCCGACGCAGCCGGGAGTTCATGTTGCGGATCAGCAGGACGGTGGCGGCGGCCAGAACGAGGATGAGGAAGAGGCCCATCGGCCCGGCCAGGCCACCCGTGCGGGTGTCCCCGAAGTTGTTCTGGGCGAGCACCTGTGCAGCGGTCAGCATGGCGTTCCTCCGGTGTGCGGTTGGTGACCAGGGTAGCCGGGCGCCGGATCAGCGGGCATGGACCGTCTCGCGCACCCCGGCGAAGAGGTCCGACTCGGGCAGCGGGCTGTCGACCAGCGAGCGGACCAGCTCGAAGTCCTCCGTCGGCCACGCCTGCTTCTGCATCTCCATCGGCACCTGGAACCAGAAGCCGTCCGGGTCGATCTGGGTGGCGTGGGCACGCAGCGCGTCGTCGCGGACCGGGAAGTAGTCGGCGCACTCGACCCGGGTCGTGATGCGGGGACCCTTGTCGGGGCGGTCCTCCCAGCGCTTGATCCACTCTTCGTAGGGCGAGTTCAGGCCGGCGGCGAGCAGCCCCTCGTGCAGCGCCATGATCTTGCCCTTGGAGAAGCCGATGTCGTAGTAGAGCTTGAGCGGCTGCCACGGCTCGCCCAGCTCCGGATAGCGCTCCGGGTCGCCGGCGGCCTCGAACGCGGCCACGCTGATCTTGTGGGTCATGATGTGGTCGGGGTGCGGGTAGCCGCCCTCCTCGTCGTACGTCGTGACGACGTGCGGACGGAACTGGCGCATCAGCCGCACCAACGGGCCGGCCGCCACCTCGACGTCCTGGAGGGCGAAGCAGCCCTCGGGCAGCGGCGGGAGCGGATCGCCCTCGGGCAGCCCGGAGTCGACGAAGCCGAGCCACGCCTGCTCGACGCCGAGGATCGCCCGCGCGGCGTCCATCTCCGCCCGGCGGACCTCGGCGATGTTGGCCCAGACGTCCGGTCGGTCCATCTTCGGGTTGAGCACGCTGCCGCGCTCGCCGCCGGTGCACGTGACCACCAGGACGTCCACGCCCTCGGCGACGTACTTCGCCATGGTCGCGGCGCCCTTGCTCGACTCGTCGTCGGGATGTGCGTGGACGGCCATCAGTCGCAGTCGCTCTGCCAACGTCGGCGCTCCTCGTCTCTGCCGGCCGGCGGACCCCCCGCAGGACCGCCCGGCTGACCTGCCGGAATTCTCCCCCCGCGCCGGGACCTGCCGGTGCCGACCTGTCATATTTGACGACGGGACGGGCTGGGAAGATGGAACTCTGCCATTCTTGCCGATGCCGCCGACAACGACGCCAGGAGATACCCGCCGGTGACCGAGACGCACGCCACACTTCCGCCGGGCGCGCCGGCCTTCCCGCCGGGCCGGTACGGCCGCCGCCGGGAGCCCGGGCGCCGCCGGCCGCTGTTGGCGGCGCTGCTGGTGGTCGCCCTGGTCGCGGTCATGACCCTGGTCGCGGTACGGCTCTACCGGCAGTACGGCGACCCGAACTACGACGCCGACGTGATCACCTACACCGGGATCACCGACAGCCAGGTGCTGGTCGACTTCCGGGTCACCGTGCCGGAGGGCCGCTCGGCGGTCTGCCTGCTGCGTGCCCGGGACCGCGACGGCGCCGAGGTGGGCCGGGAAGAGGTGACGGTGACCGCCCGGCCCGGCCAGCGGCAGGTGACCACGCAGCACCGGCTGGCCACCACCGCCCGGCCCTTCATCGGCGAGGTGGTGCGCTGCCGGCCCCCGGGCTGAGCAGGCACGACGCGGGCCGGACGCACCGGCGCGGGCCCGGCCGGCCGCCTCGGCGCCGGCGGCACCGCCGGTGTTCGAGCGCACCCTGTGTCGTACGGCACTGGTAACTTGGAAGTTCACCTGTCAGCCAGCACGCACGAACGAGGAGAACGCCTGTGTCCAATGGAAACGAGGCGCCCGCCACCTGGCTGTCCCAGGACGCATTCGACCGGCTCCAGGCCGAGCTCGACGAGCTGATCGCCAACCGGCCGGTCATCGCCGCCGAGATCAACGCCCGGCGCGAGGAGGGCGACCTGCGGGAGAACGGTGGCTACCACGCCGCCCGCGAGGAGCAGGGCAAGGCGGAGGGGCGCATCCTCTACCTCAAGGAGCTGCTCCGCACCGCCAAGGTGGGCGGGGCACAGGCCGCCGACGCGGTGTCGCCCGGCATGGTCGTGACGATCTACTTCGACGACGACAAGGACGACACCGAGACCTTCCTGCTCGGCTCCCGGGAGATCGCGTCGACCACCGAGCTGACGGTCTACAGCCCGGAGTCGGCGCTGGGCAAGGCGATCCTGGGCGGTCGGGCCGGCCAGACCTGCACCTACACCGCCCCCAGCGGGGCCGACATCAAGGTGACCGTGGTCAGCTTCGAGCCGTTCTCCGGCTGAGCCTCCGCCGTCCGCCCGGGATGGATCGGGCGGACGCACCGCCCCCCGGGGTGACCCGGACGGCACGGCCGCCCGGCGAAGACCCGGCGAGGCGGCGACGACGAGCGACCCGGCGAGGCGTGGCACCATTCCCGGTGTCACGCCTCGCCGGCGAAGACCACCTGGTAGCCGCTGGCCCGCAACGCGCTGATCAGCGTGTCTGAGTGCTCGACCCCCCGGGTCTCCACCGACAGGGCCACCTCCACCTCGCCCAGGCGCAGGTGCGGATTGGCCCGTTGGTGCTCCACGTCCACCACGTTCGCCCGGTGCTCGGCGATCTCGCCGAGCAGCGACGCGAGCTGGCCCGGGCGGTCCGAGCAGCGGACGGTCACCCGCAGGTAGCGCCCGGCGGCGGCGAGGCCGTGCTCGATCACCCGGAGCATCAGCAGCGGGTCGATGTTGCCGCCCGAGAGCACCGCCACCACCGGCGCCTCCACCTCGACGACGCCCGCCAGCAGCGCGGCCACGCCCACCGCGCCGGCCGGCTCGACCACCTGCTTGCCCCGCTCGAGCAGCATCAGCAGCGCGCGGGAGATGTCCTCCTCGGAGACCGTGACGATCTCGTCCACCAGCTTGCGGACGTGCGTGAAGGTGAGCTCCCCCGGCCGGCCGACGGCGATGCCGTCCGCGATGGTGCCGAACGCGGGCAGGCGCACCGGCTCGCCGGCCGCCAGGGAGGGCGGGAAGGCGGCGGCGGCGGCCGCCTGCACCCCGATGATCCGTACGTCGGGCCGCAGCGCCTTGGCCACCACAGCCATGCCGGAGACCAGGCCGCCGCCGCCGACCCCGGTGATGATCGTCCTGACCTCGGGGCACTGTTCGAGGATCTCCAGGGCCACCGTGCCCTGCCCGGCGATGACGTCCCGGTGGTCGAACGGGTGGATCAGCGTCGCCCCGGTCCGCTCGGCGTACGTCTGCGCCGCGACCAGGGACTCGTCGACGGTGTTGCCGACCAGCTCGACCTGCGCGCCGTACCCCTTGGTGGCGGCCACCTTCGGCAGGGGCGCGTTCACCGGCATGAAGACCGTGGCGTGCGTGCCGACGAGGCCGGCGGCGAGCGCCACCCCCTGGGCGTGGTTGCCGGCGCTCGCCGCGACCACGCCGTCGGCCCGCTCCGCCTCCGACAGCCGGGAGATCCGCACGTACGCGCCACGCACCTTGTACGAGCCGGCGCGTTGCAGGTTCTCGCACTTGAGCCACGTCGGCCCGCCCAGCGCCGCGCTGAGCGGCCGGGAGGGCTCCAGTGGGGTGGTGCGGACGACGCCGGCGAGCAGTTCCCGCGCGGCCCGTACGTCGTCGAGACCGACCAGTTCCGTCATGCCCTGATCGTGCCACCCGCCACCCGCGCCGACGCGCGCACGCCACCTCTCAGACGGCGGCGGGAATGCGGGGGTAGCCGGGGGCGTGGCGGGACCAGGGGGCCTGCATCTCGAACTGGCCGGCGATGCCGAGCAGCAGCAGCTCGCTGCCGGGCGGGCCGACCAGCTGCACGCCGACCGGCAGCCCGTCCGGGCGGCGGCCGACCGGCACCACCAGGGCGGGCAGGCCGGCGATGTTCCAGGGCGCGGCGAACGGGGCGTACCGGATGTTGGCCAGCATGTTGGCCCGCCAGGACCGGCCGGCCCAGCCGGTGGCCTCCGGCGGCACGGTCGCCAGCGCCGGCGTGAGCAGCAGGTCGATCGAGTGGTCGGCGAAGAAGCCGACCGAGCGCTCACGCCAGGCGGCCCGGTCCGCCTCGCGGACGTACCCGCGCCGCTGCGCCCACTCGCCGAGGGCGACGTGCCGGCGGCTGCGCCGCTGGAGGCCGCGCCGGTCCAACCCGGCGGCGCGCACGTCGGCGGCCGCCGCGGCCAACCAGGTGGCGATGCCCTGCAGGCCCACCGCCGTCGGGTAGACCGGATCGGCCGGCACGGTGTCGTGGCCCGCGGCCGCGAGCAGCCGGCCGGCGGCGGCGACCGCGTCCCGGTTGGGCGCGTCGGCGTGCACGCCCCGCACCGGCGAGCGGAGCGAGACGCCCACCCGCAGCCGCTGCGGCGGCACCAGCTTGTCCGGGCGGCGGCCGGCCAGCACCGAGAAGCCGACGGCCGCGTCGGCGACCGTGCTGGTCAGCATGCCGTGCTCGGTGAGCCCGAACCAGTCGTCCGCGCCGAGCTGGCAGGGGACCACGCCCCGGCCCGGCTTGAGCCCGACCAGGCCGCAGCAGGCCGCCGGGATGCGGATCGAGCCGAGGCCGTCGTTGGCGTGGGCGATCGGCACCAGACCAGCGGCGACGGCGGCGGCCGCGCCGCCGGACGAGCCGCCGGGGGTACGCCGGGTGTCCCAGGGGTTGCGGGTCACGGCCGTCTCGTCGTCGGTGCTGCCCCACAGGCCGAGCTCCGGCATCCGGGTCACCCCGAGGATCACCGCCCCGGCGCCGCGCAGCCGGCGGACCACCTCGTGGTCGGCCTCGGCCACGCCGCTGCGCACCGCGGCCGACCCGTTCCAGGTGGGCAGCCCGGCGACGGCGGTGTTCTCCTTGACCGCCACCGGCACCCCCGCCAACGGCAGGTTGGCCAGGTCCTCCTGCTCGTCGACCTTCTCCGCCTCGGTGATCGCCTCCCCGCCGCGTACCGTGCGGAACGCGGCGAGGTCGGCGTCGACCCGGGCGATGTGGTCCAGGTGGTCCGCGACGACCTGGGTGGCCGTGACGTCGCCCCGGCGTACGCCTCTGGCGATCTGCTTGGCGGTCGCCCCCACCCAGGTCGGCATGATGTCCTGCACGGCCACCCTCCCTGCCAGCGGTCAGCCCAGCGCCTGCTCCAGATCGGCGAGCAGGTCGTCGACCGTCTCGATGCCGACAGACAGTCGCACGAGATCGCCGGGAACTTCAAGCGGCGAGCCGGCAGCACTTGCGTGTGTCATCCGGCCCGGGTGCTCGATCAGGGATTCCACGCCGCCGAGCGACTCGGCGAGAATGAAGAGCTTGGTCCGGTTGCAGATCTCGACGGCGTGCTCCTCGCCGCCGGCGGCCCGGAACGAGATCATGCCGCCGAACCGGCGCATCTGCTTCGCGGCCACCTCGTGGCCCGGGTGCGCGGGCAGCCCCGGGTAGATGACCTGACCGACCTTGGCGTGCCCGTCCAGGTACGCCGCGATCCGCTCGGCGTTGTCGCAGTGCCGGTCCATGCGTACGCCCAGGGTCTTGATGCCGCGCAGGGTGAGCCACGCGTCGAAGGGGCCGTTGATCGCGCCCATCGCGTTCTGGTGGTAGCGCAGTTCCTCGCCGAGTCCCGCGTCGGCCGCGACCAGCGCGCCGCCGACCACGTCGGAGTGGCCGCCGATGTACTTGGTGGTGGAGTGCACCACCACGTCCGCGCCGTGCGCGATCGGCTGCTGCAGGTACGGCGAGGCGAACGTGTTGTCGACGACCAGCAGGGCGTCCGCGTCGTGCGCGACGCCGGCCAGCGCGGCGATGTCGGCGATGCCGAGCAGCGGGTTGGTGGGCGTCTCCACCCAGACGACGCGGGTCCGGCCCGGCTCGACGGCGGCCCGGACCGCGTCGGGGTCGGAGACCTTCGCCGGGGTGAAGTCCAGCCCCCAGCGCTCGGCCACCCGGGCGAAGAGCCGGTACGTGCCGCCGTACGCGTCGTCGGGGATCACCACGTGGTCGCCCGGCTTGCAGACGGTACGCAGCAGGGTGTCCTCGGCGGCCAGGCCGCTGGCGAATGCGAGCCCGACCGGGCCGCCCTCCAGCGCGGCGAGGCACTCCTGGAGGGCGTCGCGGGTCGGGTTGCCGGAGCGGCTGTACTCGTAGCCCAGCCGGGGCGCGCCGACGGCGTCCTGGGCGTAGGTGCTGGTCTGGTAGATCGGAGGGATCACCGCGCCGGTGCGGGCCTCTGGGTCCTGGCCGGCGTGGATGGCGAGCGTGTCGAAGCCGTGACTCATCCCGTGAGGCTAATCCCCCGTCCCGAGGGCTGGAACGGAACGGTGGTGCCGTACCCGGGCGCGGCAGGCCGGCGCGGTGGTCGGGCCGGGTGGCCCGCCCCCCGTCGTGGGGACCGGCATAGCCTGGACGGGTGAGCCGGTGCGTGTTCTGCGGGATCGTGGCGGGCGAGGTCCCCGCCTTCCGGGTCGTCAACGAGCCCGACGGGGTGGCGTTCCTGGACACCCGGCCGGTCTTCAAGGGGCACGTGCTGGTGGTGCCACGCACCCACCTGGTCAGCCTCGCCGACCTGCCCGCCGAGGCGCTGGCCGGCTACTTCGGCCTGGTGCGGCGGCTGGCGGTGGCGGTGGAGGCCGGCACGGGGGCCGGCGGGACGTTCGTGGCGATGAACAACAAGGTGTCCCAGTCCGTCCCGCACCTGCACACCCACGTGGTGCCGCGGACCAGAGGCGACGGCCTGCGCGGCTTCTTCTGGCCCCGTACCCGCTACGCCGACGACGCCGAGGGCGAGGCCTACGCCGCCCGCATCACCGCAGCCCTCTGACCCGCCCACCGCCACGTCGTCATCGCGCGTAGCGGGCGATCCAGAGGTCGGGAAGGACTTCCTCGTCTCCGGTGGAGGCGAACCCGAGCGATTCGTAGAGCTGTCGGGCCGGGCGGTTGTCCCGGCCGGTGGCGACGACGATGCGGCGGCCGCCGGCGCGGGCCAGCACCGCGCCCACCAGAGCCCGCCCGACCCCGCGCCGGTGAGCGGCCGGGTCGACCACCAGACGATCGATGTCGACGGTCGTGTCGTCCTCTGTCCAGCCGATCGCCCCGATCAACCGCGGACCGGAGCGGGCCCCGAGCCAGTGCAGGGGCACCGCCCGCACGTCGGCGAGGGTCTCGTGCAGCGGCGGGATGCGGTCATCGCCGATCAGCGCGGCCTCGACGGCGTACGCCGCGTGCTGCACCGCGAGCAGTGACCGGGCCAGCCCCTCGTCGGCCTCGGGCCAGATCCGGACGATCGAAACCCCGCTGCCGCCGTCCCCGCCGCCTCGACCTTGTCTGGACCACTCCGCTCCGATCAGGCGCATTCCCCGCATACTCCTCCCCCGACCCACCCTTCGGGCAAGGCACCCGGCCCTCGACGCCCGACGCCCACCCCACGCGCACGCCAGAGACCAGGCAGGCGCGGTTGTCGGGAGCAGGGACGCCAGGGGTCGCAGAACGGCGCATCTCCCGTTCCGCCCGCCGGATCCGTCTGAGTGCGGGTGGAGCGGGTAAGGAAGGCGGGTCCGGCGGTGTTGCACGCTGGGAGAGGTACGAGAGGAGTCCCACCGTGTTCCTGCGCCGTATGAAGGCCGAGCTGCCCACCACCGACCAGGCCCTGCCGGGTCGCCTGATCGCGATGCCGATCGCGGACCGGCACGAGGTGCTGGGCACCCCGCTCAAGGGCCCCTTCCCGGAGGGCTCGCAGGTGGCCGTGTTCGGCATGGGCTGTTTCTGGGGCGCCGAGCGGCTGTTCTGGACCCTGCCGGGCGTGATCACCACGTCGGCCGGCTACGCGGGCGGCATCACGCCGAACCCGACGTACGAGGAGGTGTGCTCGGGCATGACGGGGCACGCCGAGGTGGTCCAGGTGGTCTACGACCCCACCACGATCAGCTACGAGGACCTGCTGAAGGTCTTCTGGGAGAACCACGACCCGACCCAGGGCATGCGCCAGGGCAACGACGTGGGCACCCAGTACCGGTCGACGATCTACGTGACCACGGACGAGCAGCTCGCCACCGCGCAGGCGTCGCGGGACGCGTTCGCGCCGATCGTGGCGCGGGCCGGCAAGGGCGAGATCACCACCGAGATCGAACGGCTCGGCGACTACTACTTCGCCGAGGACCACCACCAGCAGTACCTGGCACCCACGAAGAACCCGAACGGGTACTGCAACCACGGCCCGAACGGGCTGAGCTGCCCGGTGGGCGTCGCCCGCACCTCGGGCTGAGCCCAGCGGCACACCACGGAGGCCGGCGCGGCGTCAGCCGCGCCGGCCTCCGTGCCACCGGAACTGAGCTTCGGCACCACCGGGTCACCGCCGAACGCGGCCTCCGCACCACCGGAACTGAGCGGCTTCGCACCACCGGAACGGAGCGGCTTCGCGCTACCGGAACTGAGCGGTCGATCACATTCGGCCCGGCGCGAAAACCGCCCCGGTCGTCACTCCCGACGCGGTCCGCCACCAGGGCCGACACGTGCCGTGGCGAAATCGCGCAGTGTAGCAAATCATCAAGAAACTGTTATCAGCCCAACGGGCAATCCTCGCCGCCCTCTGGCAGCATTGCCTGGCATGTGCGGACTTGCGGGAGAGTTCCGCCGTGACGGCTCGCGCGCCGACGTGGCGGCGGTGGAGCGCATGGCGGCCACGATGAGCGACCGGGGGCCCGACGACAGCGGGGTCTGGGCCCAGGGACCGACGGCCCTCGGCCACCGACGGCTGAAGATCATCGACCTCTCCGCCGCGAGCGGGCAACCGCTGGTGGACCCCGGCGCGGGCTTGACCGGCGTCTTCAACGGGTGCATCTACAACTACCGCGAGCTGCGCGAGGAACTCCAGGCCAAGGGCCACCGGTTCTTCTCCTCGGGCGACAGCGAGGTCGTGCTCAAGGCGTACGCCGAGTGGGGGCTCGACTTCGTCGACCACCTGATCGGGATGTTCGCCGTGGCGATCAGCGAGCGGGACACCGGCCGACTGGTGCTGGCCCGGGACCGGCTCGGCATCAAGCCGCTCTACCTGGCCGAGACGCCCGGCGCGGTGCGCTTCGCCAGCACCCTGCCCGCGCTGCTGGCCGGGGGCGGCGTCGACACCGGCATCGACCCGGTGGCGCTCGCGCACTACCTGAGCTTCCACAGCATCGTGCCGCCGCCGCGCACCATCCTGCGCGGGGTCACCAAGCTGCCCCCAGCGACCGTACGGGTCTACGAGGCGGACGGCCGCACCTCCGAGCGGGTCTACTGGGACCCGGCCTTCACCCGCTCCGCCGAGCGGGCCGGCTGGTCCGAGAAGGACTGGCAGGACGCCCTGCTGGAGTCGCTGACCACCGCCGTACGACGGCGGATGGTCGCCGACGTACCGGTCGGCGTGCTGCTCTCCGGCGGCCTGGACTCGAGCCTGGTGGTCGCCCTGCTCGCCGGCGAGGGCCAGCGCGGGCTGTCCACCTTCTCCATCGGCTTCGACGCGGTCGGCGGCCGGGAGGGCGACGAGTTCCGCTACTCCGACCTCGTCGCGAAGACGTTCGACACCGACCACCACCAGATCCGGGTGGCCGCCGCCGACCTGGTGCCGCCGCTGGAGGCGGCCGTCGCCGCGATGTCCGAGCCGATGGTCAGCCACGACTGCGTGGCGTTCTACCTGCTCAGCGAGGTGGTGTCGCAGCACGTCAAGGTGGTCCAGTCCGGCCAGGGCGCGGACGAGATCCTCGGCGGCTACCACTGGTACCCGCCGCTCGCGCGGATCGGCCGGGACCAGGCGCTCGACACGTACGCCGGGGCCTTCTTCGACCGGGACGCGGCCGGGCTGGCGCGGGTGCTGAACCCGGCCTGGCTGACCGACGGCGACCCGGCGCGGGAGTTCGTGGCCGCCCACCTGGGCCGGGCCGGCGCCCAGACCGCCGTCGACGCCGGTCTGCGGATCGACACCCAGGTCATGCTGACCGACGACCCGGTCAAGCGGGTGGACAACATGACCATGGCGCACGGGCTGGAGGCCCGCGTGCCGTTCCTCGACCACGAGTTCGTCGAACTCGCCGCGAGCTGCCCGCCGGAGCTCAAGCTGGCGCAGGGCGGCAAGGGCGTGCTCAAGGAGATCGGCCGCCGGGTGTTGCCGCACGAGGTCATCGACCGGCCGAAGGGCTACTTCCCGGTCCCGGGCCTCACCCACCTGGAGGGCAAGCTCCTCGACCGGGTACGCGACGCGCTCTCCGCGCCCGAGGCCCGCCGCCGCGACCTGTTCCGCGCCGACTACGTCGACGCCCTGCTCGCCGACCCGAACGCCGAACTGACCCCGTTGAACGGAAACAAGCTGTGGCAACTCGGACTCCTGGAAATGTGGCTCCAGAGCCACGGAATCGACTGACCGTGACCGACACCCTGGCGACCGGCGCGGCCCGGTCCGACCGGTCGCGCAACGGCCGGCGACGGGAGCGGGTGGGCCCCGGCGGCGACCCGATGGCACCGGGACCGGCGGAGGCGCCGACCCGCGAGGGCGACACCGACGTGGTGCTGGACTGCGGCTGGGGGCGGCTCGTCTTCGGGCAGACCTTCGCCGACCAGGCCGCCGTCGCCGCCGTGCTGCGCTCCGAGGCCGCCGGCTCCCGGGACATCTGCATCTACCTGCGCGACCCGCACGTGCTGGTGTCCCGGCTGCCGGACGAGCTGTTCATCGATCCGTCGCTGACCTACCGGCTGCCGCTCGGCGGCGACCGGCCGACCGGGGACGACGACGTCCCGGGGCTGACCATCCGACCGCTGGCCGACGCCGCCGACGCGGACGCGGTGAACCGGATCTACGCCCGCAACGGCATGGTCACCGCCGGAGTCGACGTGCTCGTGGCCAACGCCCGCACCGACCGGTTCCTGCACCTCGTTGCCGAGGACGCCACCGGCGAGATCGTCGGCACCATCACCGGCGTCGACCACGTCGCCGTCTTCGACGATCCGGAGAACGGTGCCAGCCTGTGGTGCCTCACCGTCGACTTCAACACCGCGCCGCCGGGCACCGGCCAGGCGCTGATCACCGCGCTGGCCACCCGGATGGTCGAGCGGGGCCGGGCGTACGTGGACCTCTCCGTGCTCGCCGAGAACGCCGGGGCGATCCGGCTCTACGAGCGGCTCGGCTTCTACCGGACGTCGACGCTCTGCGTGAAGCGGAAGAACCCGATCAACGAGCGGCTCTTCCTGCCCGCCGCGCCCGACGGGTACGACCAGCTCAACCCGTACGCGAAGATCGTCGCCGACGAGGCGATGCGGCGCGGCATCCGGGTGGAGGTCACCGACCCGGCCTGGGGTGAGCTGCGGCTGAGCAACGGCGGGCGGACCGTCCTGACCCGCGAGTCGCTGTCGGAGCTGACGTCGGCGGTGGCGATGAGCCGCTGCGACGACAAGCGGGTCACCCGCCGGATCCTCACCGAGGCGGGGCTGTCCGTGCCGCGCGGCCGGACCGCCACCGGCGACGGCGGCGACGCCGCCTTCCTCGCCGAGGTCGGTCGGGTGGTGGTCAAGCCCGCGCGGGGCGAGCAGGGCAACGGCATCACGGTGGGTGTACGGAGCCCCGAGGCGCTGGCCGCCGCCGTCGAGCTGGCCGCCCGGTTCTGCCCGGACGTGCTGATCGAGGAGATGCGGACCGGCGAGGACCTGCGCGTCATCGTCATCGACCACGAGGTGGTGGCCGCGGCGATCCGACGACCGGCCTCGATCACGGGCGACGGGGTGCACGACATCGCCGAGCTGATCGAGCGGCAGAGCCGTCGCCGGGCCGCCGCCACGGGTGGCGAGTCCCGGATCCCGCTCGACGACATGACCCGCGACGTGCTCGCCGAGGCCGGCCACGAGCTGCACGACGTGCTGCCCGAGGGGCAGGTGCTGGCGGTGCGCAGGACCGCGAACCTGCACACCGGCGGCACCATCCACGACGTCACCGCCCAGCTGCACCCGGCGATCGCCGAGGCGTGCGTGGCGGCCAGCCGGGCGCTGGACATCCCGGTCACCGGGCTGGACCTGCTGGTCGGAGCCCCGGACCGGCCGGAGCACGTCTTCATCGAGGCCAACGAGCGGCCCGGCCTGGCCAACCACGAGCCGCAGCCGACCGCCGAGCGCTTCGTGGACCTGCTCTTCCCCGGCACCCGGGCGCCGCAGCGGCTCTGGACCCCGGCCGGCCCGGGAGGTGCCGCGTGAGCCCGAGGCCCCTGGAGATCGACCTGGACTACCTGCGCCAGGTGCTGCTGGAGCTGCTGGAGATCCCGAGCCCGTCGGGGCGTACGGACCACGTGCAGCAGTACGTCGGCGAGCGGCTCTCCGCGCTCGGCATCCCCTCCACGCTGACCCGGCGCGGCGCGCTCAGCGCCTGCCTGCCCGGCCCCCGGTCCACCGGCGCGGACCGGGCGATCGTGGTGCACACCGACACCATCGGCGGCATGGTCAAGCGGCTGAAGGAGAACGGCCGGCTGGAGCTGAAGACGATCGGCACGCACAGCGCCCGGTTCGCCGAGGGCGCGCACGTGCGGATCTTCACCGACGACCTGGAGCGGGTGGTCACCGGCCAGGTGCTGCCGCTCAAGGCCAGCGGCCACCGCTACAACGACGACGTGGACATCCAGGGCGTCGGCTGGCAGCACGTCGAGGTCCGGGTCGACGAGCCGGTCTCCGACGTCGCCGGGCTGCGCGCCCTCGGTATCGACGCGGGCGACTTCGTGGCCTTCCTGCCGAACCCGACGATCACTCCCAGCGGGTACGTCAAGTCCCGGCACCTGGACGACAAGGCCGGCGTGGCCGCGGTCCTCACCGCGCTCAAGGCGATGGTCGACGCCGGCGTACGCCCGGCGGTCACCGCGCACCTGCTGGTCACCGTGACCGAGGAGATCGGGCACGGGGCGTCGCACGGCCTCGACCCGGACGTGGCGGAGATCGTCTCGGTGGACGCGGCGGTGGTCGCGCCCGGCCAGCAGTCCCGCGAGGACGCGGCCACGCTGGCCATGGGCGACGGGGTGGGCCCGTTCGACTACCACCTGACCCGCAACCTGGCCTCGATCGCCGCCGAGCACGGGGTGGACCTGGTCCGCGACGTCTTCGAGTACTACCGCTCGGACGTGGCGGCGGCCGTGGAGGCCGGCGCGCACGCCCGGGTGGCGCTGCTCGGCTTCGGCGTGGACGCCACCCACGGGCACGAGCGCACCCACCTGGAGGGCCTGCGCCAGCTCACCCAGCTGCTCTGCCTCTACCTCCAGAGCGACCTGGTCTTCCCCGAGTGGGACGCCGAGCCGGAGGGCGACCTGGCCGACTTCCCGTCGCTGGCGGTGCAGCCGGCCAGCGAGGAGGGCCCCCGCGAGGGCCCGATCGGCGTCGCCGAGAACTCCTGACCGTCGGCCCGCCATTCCCGGGCGTCGTGTGATCGAAATCCGTTGCCCGGGGCGCGAGGGCTGGATAGCGTGGCGGTACACGGGAAAGGAGGTGGTCCAGACTTGTATAGCAATCGGACTCGTGAGGTGGCTGTCCGCTAGCCGCTGTCCTCGACAGTAAACTCGTCCGCCGCGAGGCGGGCACAGCACCATCGTCGAGACCGTGTGGCAGCGGTGCGGCGAAACCACGACAGCCACCCGACCCCCGGGGTGCCGGCCCAGTCCAGCCGGCCCGCGCGCGAGCGCGGAAGCCCCGGGGGTCGACCCTTTCCGCAGGCCGGGTGGTCGACGCAGCCGGAGGTCACCGTGTCGATGCGCGAGCTGGTGGTGCTCGGGACGGCCAGCCAGGCCCCGACCCGGCAGCGCAACCACAACGGGTACGTGCTGCGCTGGGACGACGAGGTGATCCTCTTCGACCCGGGCGAGGGCAGCCAGCGGCAGCTCCTGCACACCACGGTCACCGCCACGGACCTGACCCGGATCTGCGTCACCCACTTCCACGGCGACCACTGCCTCGGCCTGCCCGGCACCATCCAGCGGCTCTCCCTCGACCGGGTGCCGCACCCGGTGGCGGTGCACTTCCCGGCGGGCGGCGCGGAGTACTTCGCCCGCCTGCGGCACGCCTCCAGCTTCCACGAGACCGCCGAGCTGCGCGTCGAGCCCATCGAGGCCGACGGGCAGCGGATCGCGCTGGGCGTCGGCACGCTGGAGGCCCGCCGGCTGCGGCACCCCGTCGAGACGTACGGCTACCGGCTCGTCGAGCCGGACGGCTGCCGGATGCTGCCGGAGCGGCTGGCCGCGTACGGCATCGCCGGGCCGGCGGTCGGGGAGCTGATCCGCGTCGGCCACCTCGACCTGGACGGGCGCCGCGTCACCCGCGAGGAGGTGAGCGTGCCCCGGCCCGGGCAGCGCTTCGCCTTCGTCATGGACACCGGCCTCTGCGACGGGGTGTACGCCCTCGCCGAGCACGCCGACCTGCTGGTCATCGAGTCGACGTTCCTCGACTCGGAGGCCGCGCTGGCCGCCGAGGTCGGCCACCTCACGGCCGGCCAGGCCGCGCGGGTGGCGGCCGAGTCGGGCGTACGCCGGCTCGTGCTCACCCACTTCTCCCAGCGGTACGCCGACCCGGCTCGCTTCGCCGACGAGGCCCGCGCGCACTTCGACGGTGACCTGGTGGTCGCCGAGGACCTGACGACCGTCCAGGTCCCGCCCCGGCGGGTAGCCTCGGCCGGGTGACGGTCACCCTGCGCCCCGCCACCGTCGACGACCTGACGGCGGTGGGCGCGCTGCACCAGCGGTCCCGGGTCGCCGCCTACTCGGCCTTCCTGCCGGCGGAGGCGCTGGCCGACCCGACCCCCGAGGCGATGGGCGCCTACTGGACCGAGCGGTGGACGTGGGAGCGCGACGAGCACCGGATGACCGTGGTCGAGCGCGACGGCCGGCTGGTCGGGTTCAGCTACCTCGGCCCCGACGACGAGGGCGACCCGGCGACCGGCCTGCTCAACGCGATCCACCTCGACCCGGCCGAGCGCGGCCGGGGCACCGGCCGCCGGCTGATGGTCGACGCGCTGGACGCCATGCGGACCCGTGGCTGGTCCCGTGCGGTGCTCTGGGTGCTGCGGGACAACGCGCACGCCCGCCGCTTCTACGAGCGCGGCGGCTGGACCCCCACCGGCGTCGAACGCGACGACCACGTCGGTTCGGCGCTCACCCCCCAGCTCCGCTACGCCCGACGGCTCTGACCGCCACCGTGCCTGCCGCCCGGCGCGGGTACGGCGAGGGCCCTCCCCCGTTCGGGGAAGGGCCCTCGTGCGGACGTCGTGCGGGTCAGCGCGCGCCGAGGTGGGCCAGCAGGTCCTGCCGGGTGAGGACACCCTTCGGCTTGCCGTCGACCAGCACCAGGGCGGCGTCGGACTTCTCCAGCAGGCCGACCGCCTCGCTCACCGGCTGCCCGCCGCCGATCATCGGCAGCGGCGCGGCCATGTGCCGCTCGATGGTGTCGTGCAGGTGCGCCTGGCCGGTGAAGAGCGCGTCGAGCAGGTCCTTCTCGGCGATCGAGCCGGCCACCTCGCCGGTGACCACCGGAGGCTCGGCCTTGAGCACCGGCAGCTGCGAGACGCCGTACTCGCGCATGTAGTCGATCGCGTCGCGGACAGTCTCGGTCGGGTGCACGTGCACCAGCTCGGGCAGGCCGCCCGGCTTGCCGGCGAGCGCGTCGGCGACCGTCGGCTCCGTGCCCGAGTTGTCCAGGAAGCCGTACCGGGCCATCCAGGTGTCGTTGAAGATCTTGGACAGGTAGCCCTTGCCGCTGTCCGGCAGCAGCACCACGACCACGTCGTCCGGGCCGGCCTTGCGGGCCACCTCCAGGGCGGCCACCACGGCCATCCCGCAGGAGCCGCCGACCAGCAGCCCCTCCTCGCGCGCCAGCCGCCGGGTCATCTCGAAGGACGCCTTGTCGGAGACCTCGATGATCTCGTCGGCGACACCCCGGTCGTACGTCTCCGGCCAGAAGTCCTCGCCGACGCCCTCGACCAGGTAGGGCCGGCCGGTGCCGCCGGAGTAGACGGAGCCCTCCGGGTCGGCGCCGACGACCCTGACCCGGCCCTCCGAGGCCTCCTTCAGGTAGCGCCCGATGCCGGAGATGGTGCCGCCGGTGCCGACGCCCGCCACGAAGTGGGTGATCTCGCCCCCGGTCTGCTCCCACAGCTCGGGGCCGGTGGTCTCGTAGTGCGAGCGCGGGTTGGCCGGGTTGCTGTACTGGTTGGGCTTCCAGGCGCCGGGGATCTCCCGGGCCAGCCGGTCGGACACGTTGTAGTAGGAACGCGGGTCCTCCGGTGCCACGGCGGTCGGGCAGACCACCACCTCCGCGCCGTACGCGCGCAGCACGTCCTGCTTGTCCTGGCTGACCTTGTCGGGGCAGACGAAGACGCACTTGTAGCCCCGCAGCTGCGCCACCAGCGCCAGGCCGACGCCGGTGTTGCCGCTGGTGGGCTCGACGATCGTGCCGCCCGGCTGGAGCAGGCCCGCCTTCTCCGCGTCCTCCACCATCCGCAGCGCGATCCGGTCCTTCACCGAACCGCCCGGGTTGAGGTACTCCACCTTCGCCAGCACGGTGGCCTGGATCCCGGCCGTGACGTTGCGCAGCCGTACCAGCGGGGTGTTGCCGATCAGCTCGACGACGTTGTCGTAGTACCGCACCTCGTTGTGCCCTTCTCCTCCGGCGCCGCCGGCGGCGGCCGGGCAGACGTGTTCTCGACGCCCCAGGGTACGTGGGTTCAGGACGCCACGTGCCCGGGGATCACCGAGCTGCGCCGGGCCTCCCACTCCAGGAACCGCTCGGTCTCCGCCAGCACGCTGCCGGCCAGCCAGGTCACCATGACCGCGTCGTCGGCCAGCCCGAAGATCGCCAGCGGGATCTCCGGAAGCAGGTCGACCGGCGAGACGATGTACGCCGTCGCCGCGGTCATCAGGGCCAGCCGCAGGCCGCCGTCGTACTCCCCCCGGGCGGTCGCCCGGATCATCCGGGGCAGCGCGCCCAGCCGCGCCCCGAGCGTCGGCCCGCCCCGCGACCCGGCCGCGAGCGCCCGGGCCAGCGCGCTGAACGCCGCGCTGCGCTTCAATGTCTTCCCCATGTTCGGCCCCTCTCCACGTGCCAGGGTGACGCGCCGGCGCAACCGCCCCCCGGGTCACCCGTACAGGTACCCCGGACCGTCGCCTTCCAGGCACCCGCGAGCCGACACGACGACAGCGGCGTGTCGTGCCGGCGCGATAATGTCGCTGTATGGGGGTCGCTGATTCCGTCGTCCCGGTCGGTCCGCGCTGGCAGCGCGCCCGGCAGCTCGCCCGCCTCGCGGCGATCGGCACGGGCGCCACCGCCGCGGCCGCGGTGGCGACCGGCGGGGTGCTCCTCGGGCAGGCCCGCCAGGCCCGCCGCACGATCCCGATGGCCGAGGCCCCGCCGCCGCGCTGCGACGGCGTCTACGGCGCGAAGCTGCCCGGCCCGCCGGTCACCGTCGTCGTGCTCGGCGACTCGTCGGCCGCCGGCTACGGCGTGCACCGCCGCCGGGAGACGCCCGGGGCCCTGCTCGCCACCGGCCTGTCCCGCCGCCTGCAACGCCCCGTCCGGTTGCACCGCTTCGCCGTGGTCGGCGCCATCTCGGCCGTGCTGCGGCACCAGGTGGAGGCGGCGCTGGAGTGCCGCCCCGACGTCGCGGTGATCCTGATCGGCGGCAACGACGTGACCAACCGCACCCCGCCCGCCCTGGCGGTGCGCTACCTGGTCGAGGCGGTCCGCACGCTGCGCGCCGCCGGCTGCGAGGTGGTCGTCGGCACCTGCCCCGACCTGGGCGCGATCCAGCCCATCCAGCCACCGCTGCGCTGGCTGGCGCGCCGCTGGAGCCGGCAGCTCGCCGCCGCCCAGACGGTGGCCGTGGTCGAGGCCGGCGGCTGGACGGTCTCCCTCGGCGACCTGCTCGGGCCCCGGTTCGCGGCCGAACCGACCCGGATGTTCGCCTGGGACCGGTTCCACCCCTCGGCGGAGGGCTACGCGGTGGCCGCAGCCGCGCTGCTGCCGACCGTGCTGTCCGCGCTCGGCGCGGGGCAGGACCGGCGGCCGACCCTCATCCGGGGCGAGGGCGTACGGTCGCTGCCGCAGGCCGCCCAGGAGGCGGCCCGCCACGCGGGCACCGAGGTCAGCGGCACCCGGGTCCGGGGCCGCGAGCGCGGCCCCGCCGGCCGGTGGGCGCAGCTGCGCCGACGGGCCTTCTTCGGTGTCGGCGCGATGCCGCAGCCAGGCCCCGCCGCCGACTCACCCACACTGGAGGGACTGGCATGAGCGAGCGCTTCATCCCCTCGGGGCTCGCCAACCGACTGGGCCGGGCGGCGACGCTCGGCCTCATCGCCGGCACGGTCGGCGGCGCCGCCGTCCTCGCCGGTCAGGCCGTCGCCGCCCGGAACCGCCGGTACGCCCAACCGGAGCTCGCGCTCGCGCTGCGCGCCACGGTCGGGCGCGCCGACGCGCCGCCGCTGCGACTGGTGCTGCTCGGCGACTCGTCCGCCCTCGGCGTCGGGGTCGGCCGCCTCGACGAGACCATCGGCGGGCAACTGGCCAACCTGCTCGCCGAGGGCCCGACCGGCCGCCGGGTGCACCTGTCCAGCGTCGGCGTCTCCGGCTCGCGCTCGACCGACCTGGCCACCCAGGTGGCCCGGGCACTGCTCGGCGAACGTCCCGACGTGGCGGTGATCCTGATCGGGGCCAACGACGCCACCTCCCTGCGTCGCCCGGTGGAGGCCGCCGCGTACCTCGGGGCGGCCGTGCACCGGCTCCGGGAGTCCCGCGTGGAGGTCGTGGTCGGCACCTGCCCCGACCTGGGCGCCGTACGCGCGATCGCGCCGCCGCTGCGGCACGTGGTCGGCTGGTCGGGGCGGCGGATGGCCCGCGCCCAGACGGCGGCGGTGCTCGACGCGGGCGGCACGGTGGTCGACCTGGCCACCGAGACCGGCCCGGTGTTCCGGGCCGACGCCGGGACGCTGTGCCACGACGGCTACCACCCCTCCGCCGACGGCTACCGGGTCTGGGCGCACGCCCTGCTGCCGGCCGTCGCCGCCGCCGCGGCGGTCGCCTCCCGGCACTGACCCGCCGGCCGTCCCGCCCGGGGCCGGCGAACGGTTCGTCGAGGACCGGCGCGGGCGTGACATTTCCCGGCCGGCGGCAGCTTCCGCCCGAAGTTACCGACGGGTTAACGTTGGTTCATGCCGACTGAGTCGTCCCGCGACGCCGTCATCGTCGCCACCGCCCGCTCCCCCATCGGCCGGGCGCACAAGGGGTCCCTGCGCGACGTCCGCCCGGACGACCTCGCCGCGACCATCGTGCGGGCCGCTCTGGACAAGGTCCCCCAGCTCGACCCGACCGAGATCGACGACCTCTACCTGGGGTGCGGTCTGCCCGGCGGCGAGCAGGGCTTCAACATGGCCCGGGTGGTCGCCACCCTGATGGGCCTGGACACCCTGCCCGGCGCGACGCTCACCCGCTACTGCGCGTCCTCGCTGCAGACCACCCGGATGGCCATGCACGCGATCCGGGCCGGCGAGGGCGACGTCTTCGTCTCCGCCGGCGTGGAAACCGTCTCCCGGTACGCCCGCGGCAACTCCGACGGGTTGCCGAAGGAGGCGCAGGCGCTGGTCGGCGGCGGCTGGGAGAACCCGCGCTTCGCCACGGCGGCCGAGCGTTCCAAGGCCCGCGCCCAGGGCGGGGCCCCGGTCTGGACCGACCCGCGCGAGGCCGGGGAGCTGCCGGACATCTACCTGACCATGGGGCAGACCGCCGAGAACCTGGCCCAGGTGTACGACGTGAGCCGCGCCGACATGGACGAGTTCGGCGTACGCAGCCAGAACCTCGCCGAGAAGGCGATCGCCGACGGCTTCTGGGCCCGGGAGATCACCCCGGTCACCACGCCGGACGGCACGCTGGTCGGCACCGACGACGGCCCGCGCGCCGGGGTCACCCTGGAGGGCGTCTCCGGGCTGAAGCCGGTGTTCCGTCCGGACGGCCGCATCACCGCCGGCAACTGCTGCCCGCTCAACGACGGCGCCGCCGCCGTGGTGATCATGAGCGCCCAGCGGGCCAGGGACCTCGGGATCACGCCGCTGGCCCGGATCGTCTCCACCGGCGTCACCGCCCTCTCGCCGGAGATCATGGGCCTCGGCCCGGTCGAGGCCACCCGGCAGGCGCTCAAGCGGGCCGGGATGACCATCGACGACGTCGACCTGGTGGAGATCAACGAGGCGTTCGCCGCGCAGGTGATCCCCTCGTACCGGCAGCTCGACATCCCGCTGGAGAAGCTGAACGTCTCCGGTGGCGCGATCGCCGTCGGGCACCCGTTCGGCATGACCGGCGCCCGGATCACCGGCACCCTGCTCAACGCCCTGGACTGGCACGACAAGACGATCGGCCTGGAGACCATGTGCGTGGGCGGCGGCCAGGGCATGGCCATGGTGGTCGAGCGCCTGAGCTGAGGCCGGAGCCCGGGCCGGCGCTAGAGCGTGTCGCGGGTCGCCGTCACCTCGGCGGCGGCCCGCGCCAGCACCTCGGGCGGCGGGGCGGCGACGACCAGGTCGGCGGCCACCACCCGGAGCTGGTCGGGCAGCGCCAGGTCGTTGTCGAGCCGGGGCACCGCACGCCGGGGCCCGCCCTCCGCGTCGGCGGCCCGGTTGGCGATCTCCTGCACCAGCCGGTGCACCAGGTCGGCGCGGGACATGTTGCCGCCGGCGGCCGTGGCCGCCCAGCGGGGCTGCTGCCAGTGCCCGACCTGACGGACCAGCAGCTCCACCGCCCGGTCCAGCTCCACTGCGCTCATCGCGCCGAGTCTACGGAAACGCCGGATCAGCGGCGGAGGTAGCTGAGCAGGCGCAGCAGCTGCCAGTAGAGGAAGATCAGCCCGGTCAGCAGCCCGAAGGCGCAGAGCCAGGCGTAGCGGCGGGGCAGGCCGTCGCGGACCGAGCGCTCGACCAGGTCGAAGTCGAGGATGAAGCTCAGCGCGCCGGCGACGATCGCGACCGCCGAGAAGGCGTACGGCAGCCAGCCCACCTCGCCGGTCGGGCGGTAGATCTCCAGCCCCTGCCGGCCGGACACCAGGTACACCACGAGGTTGGCCACGCTGAGCGCGACGATCCCGAGCAGCGTGCCGACGACCAGCCGGGCCAGCCGGGGCGTGGCCCGGACGAGGCGGGCCCGGTACAGCAGCGCCATGCCGAGGAAGACCCCGAACGTCCCCGTCACCGCCTGGACGACGATGCCCGGGTAGAGCAGCTCGAAGGCCCGGCTGGCCACGCCGAGCAGCAGCCCCTGGAGCACGGCGTAGCCGACCATCGGCACCGGGTTGGTGATGCCCCGCCAGGAGATCACCACGGCCAGCGCGATCCCGGCGAGCGCGGTGCCGGCCAGCGCGGCGGGAAGCCACGCCGCCGGCGGCACGGCCACCCAGGCCGCCGCGCCGGTGACCCCGGTGAGCAACAGCAGCCCGACCGTACGGACCACCACGTCGTCGACGGTCATCGCCTCCGCGCCCCCGACACCGAGCACCCGCCGCTCCACCCGGCCGGTCTCGTCGAGCCGGTTCAACACCGGGTTGCTGCTGCGCACCCCGCCTCCTCCGCCGGCGTACCCCCGCAGGCCACTCTGCCTCCCGACGGGCGGCGGCGGCGGGAAACAGCGGGACCCGCGCGGCGCGGAAACGACGGCGCCCGCCCCCGCGGGTGCGGGGGCGGGCGCCGGTCGGACGGTGACGACGGTCAGTCGTCGCCTTGGAAGTAGCTCAGCAGGCGCAGGATCTCGATGTAGAGCCAGACCAGGCTGACCAGGATGCCGAAGGCGGCCACCCAGGAGTAGCGCTGGGGCAGACCCATCCGGACGCCGTCCTCGACCTCCTTGAAGCTGAGCACGAAGCTCAGCGAGGCGACCACGATGCAGACCAGGCTGAAGCCGATCGCCAGCGGGCTGCCGTCGCGCAGACCGGTGTTGACGCCGAAGAGCGCGAACACGAGGTTGATCAGCATGACGGCGAAGAGACCGGCCATCACGGCGATCATGCCCTTGACGAACTTCGGGGTCGCCCGGATGACCTTCGCCTTGTAGAGCATGGCCATCACGAAGAAGACACCGAACGTGGCGGTCACCGCCTGGACCACGATGCCGTCGTAGAGCGAATTGAAGAACTTGCTGACCATGCCGACGAAGACGCCCTCGACGACGGCGTACGCGACGACCAGCGCCGGGTTCGCCATCCGGGAGAACGAGATGATCAGGCCGAGGACCAGGCCGACCACCGCCGCGCCGATCCAGGCCGCGCCGAGCAGGGCGTCGGGCACCAGCACCCAGGCGGCCGCGGCGGAGACGCCGAGGATGCCGAGGAGCGTGACGGTCTTGACCACGACGTCGTCGATCGACATGGTGTTGACGGTCGGCGGGGCCGCCGGGTAGCCGGCCTGCGTCGGGTACTGCTGCGGATAACCGGGCTGTCCGTACGGCCCGGTCGGGGCGTACCCGGCGGAGCGCTCCCGCTCGGCCGCCTGGCCGAGCCGGGCGAGCACCGGGTTCGAAGTCTTCACTGTCAGGCCTCCCTCAGGGGGTCGTTGCACGTGAACGTGCACCCTCAAGAGTAAACGCCCAGGGCAGTCCCGTGGAGATCGCCAAGCTGAGCGGAAGCTGAGAGTGCGGGTGCCCGGGGCGGGGGTCGAACCCGCACGCCTTGCGGCAGCCGCTTTTAAGGCGGCCGTGTCTGCCGTTCCACCACCCGGGCGGGTGACACCGCGCGGGTCGACACGCGTGGTGCAGTGTCACGGTAGCGGGTCGCCGGCGACCCGGCGTACCCCGGCGGGCGGGTCGCACTAGGGTCGAGACCGTGAGCAGCGCAGCCCCCACGGCCCCCGACGCCGTTCCTGACCAGGCTGTCCTCGCCGCCGACCGGCCGCCCCGCCGGCTCCGGCCGGCGCGCCTGCTGACCGCCGTCCACCGTCGCCGGACGGACGTCACCGTCGCGCTGCTCTTCGTGGCGCTGGCCGGCTGGCTCACCCACGGGCTCTGGCCCGACCCGGCGGCCCGGGTGCTGGCGCTCAACCCGGAGGACCAGGCCCTCTACGAGTGGTTCCTCGCCGTCGACTCCCGGGCGCTGCTCGGCGACTTCGACCTGCTCACCCGGCGGCTCAACGCGCCGGACGGGGTCAACCTGATGACCAACACCACGGTCATCGCGCTCGGGGTGCTCCTCGCCCCGGTGACCCTGCTGTTCGGCGCGCCGGTCACCTTCGCCCTGCTGGCCATGGCGAACCTGGCCGGCACCGCCATCGCCTGGTACCTGCTCTTCACCCGGGTGCTGCGCGCCCGCCGGGTCGCCGCCGCGCTCGGGGCGGCGCTCTGCGGCTTCGGCCCGGGGATGGTCTCGCAGACCAACAGCCACCTGCACATGACCGCGCAGTGGCTGGTTCCGGTGATCGTCTGGCTGGTGGTCCGCCTGCTGCGGGCCGCCGACCCGGCGGGCACCCCCGACGGGCCGGACCGCCGGCGGATGGTCAGCTCGGCCGTCGGCCTGGCAGCGGCGGTCACGGCACAGGTCTTCGTCGGCGAGGAGGTGCTCTTCCTCTGCGCGGTCACGCTGCTGGTGATGGCGGTCACCTACGCGGTGGCGGACCGGAACCTGGCCCGCCGCGCCCTGCCCGGCTTCGCCGGCGGGATGCTGCTCGCCGCCGGGCTGGCCCTGCTCGTGCTGGCCTGGCCGCTGTGGTTCCAGTTCGCCGGCCCGCAGGGCGTCGCGGACGGCATGTTCAGCCCGCACTACTTCTCGGCGGACCTGCGCAGCTGGTGGACGGTCTCGCCGCTGTCGATCGCGGGCGGCGACGGGGCCGCCCGGCTGACCACCGGGCCGGCCGAGTACAACACCTTCCTCGGGCTGCCCCTGCTGCTGGTCGCCGCCGCCTGCGCGCTCTGGCTGGGCCGTCGTCCGCTGGTCGTCGCGTGCGTGGTCGGGACGCTGGTGACGGGGGCGCTGTCGCTCGGCCCCCGGGTGGTCGTCGACGGCGAACGCACCGCCGTGCCGGGCCCGTACGCCCTGCTCTCGGGGCTGCCCGTGGTGGACGGTGCGCTGCCGATGCGGTTCGCCCTCGCGGTGCTCCCACTGGTCGCCACGCTGCTGGTGCTGGCGGTCGACCGGGCGTTGCGCGGCACCGGCCTGGCCCGCCGGCTGGTGCCCGCCGGGGTCGCCGTGGCGCTGCTGCCGCTGCTGCCGACCCCGCTGCCCACCGCCGAGCGGCCGCCGCTGCCCGAGTTCGTCACCGGCGGGCACTGGCGCCAGTGCGTCGAGCCGGGCGGGGTGCTGGTGCCGGTCCCGCTCGCCACGCCCAAGCAGCCCTGGCCGATGCGCTGGGCGACCGCCGCCGACGCGGCCTTCGGCATGCCGGAGGGCTTCTTCATCGGCCCGTACGGCCGCGACGGCACGGCGGCGATGGGCACGTACTCGCAGCCCACCTCGGCCCTGCTCGCCGAGGTCGCCAAGCGCGGCGGGCAACCGGTCGTCGACGACGGACAGCGCCGGCAGGCCGCGCAGGACGCGGAGTTCTGGGGCGCCTCCTGCGTGGCGCTGGCCGTCGACACGCCGCACGCCGACAGCCTGCGCGGCACGCTGGAGCAGCTCTACGGGCCCGCCACCCGGATCGCCGACGCCTGGACCTGGCGCGTCTGACCCGCGCGGGGGCGCGCAGCCGCGGCCCCGCGCGCCGACGGCCGGACATGCGAAAGCCCTCTCCACCCGGAGGCGGAGAGGGCTTCGCGTGCTCCGTCAGGCGGCGCGGCCAACGCCGACCGGCTGGGACGCCTCGGCGAACTCCTCGCGCGGATCGTGCAGCTGACCCAGGGCGACCACCTCACGCTTGAGGACGAACGCCAGCGTCCAGTCGACCACGACCCGGACCTTGCGGTTGAACGACGGGATCCGGCTCATGTGGTACGTCCGGTGCATGAACCACGCCGGCCAGCCGGTCATCTTGATCCCGTACACCTGGGCCACGCCCTTGTGCAGGCCGAGGCTGGCGACGCTGCCGGCGTGCTTGTGCTTGTACTCCACCGGCTCCCGGCCGCGGACGACGTTGACGATGTTGTCGGCCATCCGGGCGGCCTGGCGGACCGCGTGCTGGGCGCTCGGCGAGCAGTAGTTGCCGGGCTCCTTGGTCAGGTCCGGCACGGCCGCGCAGTCACCGGCGCTCCAGGCGCCCTCGACCACCCGGTCGCCGTCGACCACCTGGAGGGTCGGCAGGCAGGTGACCCGCCGCCGGTCGTCGCGGGGGAAGTCCGTCGCGTCCAGCATCGGCGACGGCTTCACGCCGGCCGTCCAGACGATGGTGTCGGAGCGGAAGCTGTCGCCGTCGGAGAGCTTCACGACCCCGTCGAGGCAGGACTCCAGGCGGGTGTCCAGCCGGATGTCCATGTTCCGCTTGAGCAGCTGCTGCACGGTGTAGGCGCCCATGTCCCGGTCGACCTCAGGCAGCACCCGCTGGGTCGCCTCGACCAGCACCCAGCGCATGTCCTCCGGCTTGAGCTCCGGGTAGTACTTCAGCGCGTCCCGGGCCATGTCCTCCATCTCGGCGAGCGCCTCGATGCCGGCGTACCCGCCGCCGACGAAGGTGAACGTCAGCGCGGAGCGCCGGACCGCCGGGTCCGGCGTGGCGGCGGCCACGTCGAGCCGGTCCAGCACATGGTTGCGCAGGTAGATGGCCTCGCCGATGGTCTTGAAGCCGATGCCGTGCTCGTGCAGGCCGGGGATCGGCAGCGTCCGGGACACCGAACCCGGGGCGACGATCACGTGGTCGTACGGGATCTCCCGGGTGGGGCCGCTGATGGGCTGCACCACGGCGGTCTTGCGGCCGTGGTCGATCCGGGTCACCGTGCCCGCGACCACCTTGCACCGCCGCAACTCCCGCCGCAGCGGCACCACGGAGTGCCGGGGCGAGATGTTGCCGGCCGCCGCCTCGGGCAGGAACGGCTGGTAGGTCATGTGGGGCTGAGGGTCCACCACGACGACCTCAGCCTCACGGGAGCTGAGCTTCTTCGACAGGCGCAGGGCCGCGTAGAGACCGACGTGCCCGGCACCCACCACAAGGATCCGCTTCGGGTTCACGTCATCTATCTTTCCCCGCGCGGCCCGGCTAATCCCGCTCGCGCCCCTTCTCTGTGACGGAGCACAACCCCTGTGACCTGCACGACTTCACCCGGAAGGGGCTGTCACCTGCGGCGCAGCAGCCACCCCAGCAACGCCACCACCGCCACCGCCACGAGCAGCCCGACCACCGTCGCCGCCTGGTGTCCGGCGTCACCACCGAGCCCGCCGACCTCGACCAACAGCACACCGAGCACGAAGGTGGCCAGCAGCACCGCGCCCGCCCGGGCCAGCCACCGCACGATCAGGTCCGGGTCGACCACCGCGTCGTACGGCAGCACGGCGGCCAGCGCGCAGAGGGTGTGGGTGAGGTAGAGCACCGCCGCCACGGCGAGCAGCCGCCAGAGGGCGATCGGCCGGCCGTACCCGTCGGTGGCGACCAGCCAGCCGCCGACCGTGACCAGCGCCGCGAAGGTCGGCCAGACCCGGCGCGGCCCGACCGCCGGCAGCACCGCCACCGCCAGGAGGGCGAGCAGCGGCCGCCCGAGGAGCACCTCCGACGGGTACGCCAGCACGAGGCCGACCAGCACGGTGAGGAAGATGCCGGCGCGCACCAGCAGCGGCGTCAGGCTGATCCGGGTGGCGGCGTGGCGCAGCGCCCGAACCCGGTCGGTGACGGCGTTCATCGGTGCCAGCCTCCGTTCGCGACTGCGGGACTCCGCTGCGCTGCGTTCCTCGCGCTCACCGGTGCCGCCCTTCGTTCGCGACTGCGGGACTCCGCTGCGCTGCGTTCCTCGCGCTCACCGGTTGTTCACCCTCGGGGCGGTCGCCAGGCGGGCCACGTCCCGCAGCACCTCGTCGAGGCTGCCCGCGCCGGCCCAGCGCACCACCGGCACGCCGTGCTCCCGCAGCTGCCCGATCATCGTGTCCCGGTCCAGCCGCCACAGCCGGTACGCCACCTCGGCCCAGCCCCGGTCCTTCGGCGGGGCGAGGTCCGCCGGCAGGGTGTCCACCGCGACCACGAACCGCCCGGAGCGGGCCAGCCGGGCGAGCATCTGCGCCGACCGCTCGTCGAGCAGCGGGGTGAGCACCACCACCAGCGCGTCCGCCGAGAGCAGCTGCGGCCCGAACACCTGGTCGTACGGCTCGTGCGGGGAGGACTCCGCCCGCACCTCCAGCAGCCACTCCAGGACGGTGAGGTACTGCCGGCGGCCGGTGGCCGGGCGCAGCCGGCGCGCGGCCGGGCCGTACTCCAGCATCGAGACCCGGTCGCCGCGGTGCAGGTAGTGCTCGGCGATGGCGGCGGCGGCCCGGACGGTGGTGTCCAGCACGGAGGCGGCGCCGGAGACGCCCCCCGAGCGGCCCGCCTCGGCGAGCACGTCGAGCAGCACCACCACCTCGGCGTCACGGTCGGAGAGGGTGGCCGCCACGTGCAGTTGCCGGGCGCGCAGCGAGACCCGCCAGTCGATGCGGCGCAGCCGGTCCCCCGGCGCGAAGACCCGTACGCCGGCCAGCTCGCCGCCCTCGCCCGGTCGGCGCGAGTGGTGCGCGCCGACCAGGCCGGCGGCCCGGGGCATCGCCTCGACCGCGTCGAACGGCTCGGTCTTCGGGTAGACCCGCAGCCGGGCCGGCTCGGCGATCACGGCGCGGGAGACCAGCAGCCCCTGCGCGGCGGCCACCCGTGCGCCCGCCGGGCCGACGGGGTGCCGGCCCCAGCGCAGCGCCGTACCGGTCAACTCCAGGTCCACGGCCGCGGCCGTCGGGACGGCCGTCACGAAGGGCCGCTCGGC
The DNA here is from genome assembly GCF_040640035.1 of Micromonospora sp. NPDC023633. Lineage (NCBI taxonomy): Bacteria > Bacillati > Actinomycetota > Actinomycetes > Micromonosporales > Micromonosporaceae > Micromonospora > Micromonospora sp. NPDC023633. The sequence continues at coordinate 102,272 of NZ_JBFABB010000005.1, forward strand.
GACGGACGGGACGGCCGCCGAACCCGCCCCGGACGCTGCGGTCGCCCCGGCGATCGTCGCCCGCTCGATGCGCAGCCACGGCGAGACCCGGCTGCGGATGACCGCCACGTCGTAGTCGAGCAGGTCGGGGTTGCCGACGGTGACCGTGCCGGTCAGCTCGCCGCCCTCCACCAGGTGGCCCTCGTCGGCGGAGATCCAGACCTGCGGCAGGGCGGTCGGCCGGCGGCGCAGCGCGTACGCGGTGCCGATCGCGAACGGGGCGGCCAGCACGACCAGGTCGACCCGGCCGAGGAGCACCCCCGCGATCAGCAGCAGCCCGGTGAGCAGGACCGCCCGGCCCAGCGCCCAGGTGGGCGCCCAGCCGGCCGCGGGCTCCGGCCCCTGCGGCGAGGACTCGCCCCGGGGCGACACGGCGGGCGCGACCATCAGTGCCCGGGGCCGGCGGCGTAGCTGGGCAGCGCGCCGCTGGCGGGGGCCGGGGTGGCCTCCAGCACCTCGCCGACCACGAAGGACGGGTCGACGCGGCGCAGCCACATCTCCGGGCGCAGCGTGATCCGGTGCGCCAGGGCGGGCGCCGCGACCTCCTTCACGTCCTCCGGCACCACGTAGTCGCGGCCGGCCATGACGGCCCGTACGCGGGACAGCAGCAGCAGCGCCAGCGAGCCGCGCGGCGAGGCGCCCACCAGCACCGACGGGTGCTCGCGGGTGGCGGCGGTCAGCGCGACGATGTAGCGGCCGATGGAGTCCTCCACGACCACGTCCTCCAGCGCGGCCTGCATGGCGCGCAGGGTCTCGGCGTCGACCACCGGTTTGATGTCCGCCTCCTCGCGGCGGCGGGCCATCCGCCGGCGCAGCACCTCCCACTCCTCCTCGGCCTCGGGATAGCCGAAGGAGACGCGGAGCAGGAACCGGTCGAGCTGCGCCTCCGGCAGCGGATAGGTGCCCTCGTACTCGATGGGGTTGGCGGTCGCCAGCACGTGGAACGGCTCGTCCAGCTTGTACGTCACGCCCTCCACCGAGACCTGCTTCTCCTGCATCGCCTCCAGCAGGGCCGACTGGGTCTTCGGCGGGGTCCGGTTGATCTCGTCGGCGAGGAGCAGGTTGGTGAAGACCGGCCCGGCCCGGAACGCGAAGTCGCCGCTGCGCTGGTCGTACAGGAACGAGCCCGTCACGTCGGCCGGCAGCAGGTCGGGGGTGAACTGGAGCCGGCGGAAGTCCAGCCCGAGCGCCTGCGCGAAGGACCGCGCGGTCAGCGTCTTGCCGAGGCCCGGCAGGTCCTCCAGCAGCACGTGCCCGCCGGCCAGGATCCCGGCGAGGACCAGCTCCAGCGCGTCCCGCTTGCCGACCACGACCTGACCGACCGCCTCCAGCACCGACCGGGCGAGGTGGCCGACCTCGGCGGCGGGCATGCTGCGGTCCACGTCGTTCATATCTTCTCCAGTTCGGCGACGATCGCCGCGAGGTCGCGCGGCGACGGGGGGCGGCGGGAGGGGGTGCTGAGGAAGGCCCAGAGCCGGTCGCCGAGCAGGGCCCGCGCCCGCTCCGGGTCGGATTCGCGGGTCAGGCCGTGGCGCTGGCGCAGCCGCTCGTCGGCCAGTTCGCCGATCCGGGGCAGGATCCGCCCGGCGAACCGCTCCCGGTCCCTGCCGGCCCAGTCCAGCGGCCGTTCCCAGCCGTTGATCGCGGCGCGCAGCGCGTCCCGGGCGCCCCAGTTCCAGGTGCCGTCGTCGTCGGCGGCCGGACCCCGGCCCCCGGAGCGGGGCGGAGGCGGGGGCGCGAGGGCGGCGACGACCCGGCGGACCAGGAACAGCGCGACCACCCCGGCCACGAGGACCGGCAGGGAGACCCGGAGGCCGACCACGCGCAGGCCGGCGACCAGCACGACCACGACGGCCGCGACGCCGGCCAGGGTGCGGAGCACCTGACCCGCCCGTCCGCCCCGGGAGCGCTCGGCGGGCGCCGGCCGCTCCTCCTCGAAGCTGAGCAGATCGTCGATACTGGTGCTGCTCACCGCGCCACCTCACCACGCCGGGCGGGCGCCGGCCACGCCCCGGTCACGCGGGCACCCGTCCTGGTCACGCGGGCACCTCGGCGTCGTCGTCGACCACGGCGGTCAACTCGCCGCGCAGCCGGCGCAGCGCCGCCCGGGCCTGGTCGCGGGTGCGCTCGTCGACCTCCCGGGTGGCGTACCGGGCCTCGCGGTAGACGTGCGCGAACTCGGCCAGCACGTCGGCGCTGGCGATCGCCGGGACCCCCGCCGACGGGTCGCCCCGCAGCAGGCGGGTGACCAGGTCGGTGGGGGTGTCGCCGGTCAGCCGGGGCACGCCCGCCCCGGCGGCGGCCTCCTCCAGGCGCACCCAGCAGGCGATCACCGCCGTGCGGGGATCGGTGTGCCGGTCGTCCAGCTCCTCCAGGCCCGCGTCGAGGGCGGCGGCCACCTCGCGGGCGGTGCCCTCGGGCGTACGCCGGGGCCGCCGGGCCGGCAGCGCCCGGGTGGTGCGCCGCATCGCGCCCCGGACCAGCGTCCAGGTGAGGTAGCCGAACGCGGCGAGCAGGGCCAGCCCGAGCAGCACGACGACGGCGGTGACGACCCACTCCGGGATCCGCGTCCCGGTGGCCTCGGCGGTGTCCCGGGGCTCCACGGGGATCGAGGGGACCGGCTCGGCGGTCGGATACTCCGGGATGTAGGGGATGTTGTCGGCGGCGGGCGGGACCCGGCTGGCGCCGATCGACGAGTGGGCGGACGAGAGCGCGGCGACGGCCAGCAGGAGCACCACCGCCGCGACCGGCCACCACCTGCGCAGGACGCTGAGTTGCATCGAGGGCTACCTCCGGACCACCAGGGCGGGTCGCACGGGCCGACGCGTCGCGTCCGTCATCGCCACCGCCCCCACGCCTCAGTCCACCCCGGCCAGTTCCTTCGCCCGGGCGAACACGTCGTCCAGCATCCCTGGTGTCAGCCGCCCGGTGAAGGTGTTCTGCTGGCTGACGTGGTAGCAGCCGAGCAGCTCCGGCGCGCCCGTGCCGGACCAGTGTGCCCCATGGCCGAACGCCGGTCGCGGGCTGGGCGGGCGCTGGCCGTACACCTGGCGCAGCACCGGCCACCACGCGGCCCAGGCGAAGGCGCCCAGCGCGACCACGACGCGCAGGGTGGGCCGGATCAGCGCCACCTCGCGGTGCAGCCACGGCGCGCACGTGTCCCGCTCGTCCGGGGTGGGCTTGTTGTCCGGCGGCGCGCAGCGCACGGCGGAGAAGATCCGCAGGTCGCGCAGGGTCAGACCGTCGTCGGCGGCGACGCTGGTCGGCTGGTTGGCCAGCCCGGCCCGGTGCAGCGCGGCGAACAGGACGTCGCCGGAGCGGTCCCCGGTGAAGATGCGGCCGGTGCGGTTGCCGCCGTGCGCGGCGGGCGCCAGGCCGAGGATGGCGATGCGCGCGTCGGGGACGCCGAGACCGGGCACCGGGCGGCCCCAGTACTCCTGGTCGCGGAACGCCGCCCGGCGGGTGCGGGCCACCTCCTCCCGCCACCGCACGAGGCGTGGGCAGGCGAAGCAGTCGCTGACGGCGGCGTCGAGGTCGGCCAGGTCGGTCGCCCGCGCGGCGCGGGCGACCACCTCGTCGGGCGTACGGGGCTCAGCCAAGCTTGGCCCGGAAGAGTTCGAGGGTGCGGGCCCAGGCGGTGGCGGCGGCGCGCTGGTCGAAGTGCTCCGGCCGGTCCTCGTTGAAGAAGGCGTGCGAGGTGCCCGGGTAGTCGTAGGTCTGGCAGGTGCCGCCGGAGGTCTCGATGGCGCGACGGACGGTCCGCACGCCGTCGGCGGTGGAGGTGCCGTCCTCTTCGGAGCAGTGGATGAGCGCCGCCTTGCCCGCGTAGTCGGCCCACTCGGAGCGCATCCCGTCCCAGGGCAGCCGGGGGTAGAAGGCGGCGGTGGCGACGATCCGCTCGGAGCGGGTCGCCGCCCAGAGGGCCAGGCTCGCGCCGGCGCAGAAGCCCGCGCAGCCCACCTTGCCGGTGACCTCGGGCCGCCCGGTGAGGTAGTCCGCCGCGCCGGCGATGTCCGCCGCCGCCTCGTCCATCTGCGAGCTGTTCAACATCTGCCGGGGCTCACTCGGCTTGCTGGCCGGGCCGCCGTGCCGGAAGTCCGGGGCGAGGGCGACGAAGCCGGCCTCGGCGAAGCGGTCCACGACCGCCCGGACGTGCGGCACCAGGCCCCACCAGTCCTGGATGACGATGACCGCAGGGCTGGTCGCACCGCCGGAGGGTATCGCGAGATACCCCTCGCTCGTCCCCCCGTTGCCGCGGTAGCTCACCATCTCGCCCATCGGCCGTCCTCCTAGCGGTCAGTCATCGTTGGCTGGTCGCACAGTGGTGCTACGTGCCGGTAGCCTGCCACGCCGTGAGCGCCCCGGGGAAGACGCCGGAACAGTGGCATTCACCTCCTGTTCGCCCCCCGTCCCCAAGGACGCCGACGGCGGCGCGGACGATGTCCGCGCCGCCGTCGGCGGTGTCGTGGTGCCGGGCGATCAGGCCTTCTTCGTCAGGCAGAGCAGGTAGCCGGTCTTGCCGGGCTCGATGCTGTAGTAGACGTAGCCCTCCTGCCCCTCCTTGATGTACTGCCCGCACGCCTCGCCGGAGCGGGCCTGCGCCTGGGTCTGCCCGTCGACGCGGCCGACCACGTTGTAGATGGCGTCGGTGGAGGTGCACTCGACGACCTTCGCGCCGTCGACCTCCTCCTCCTTGGTGCCGGTCACCTCGGGCAGCTCGGCGATGCAGTCGCCGACCTTGGCCTCGGCGGTCTCGTCCTTGTTGAAGAAGTTGCCGATGGCCGAACCGATGCCGAACTTGAGGCCCGCGACGACCAGGAACACGACGATCGCGCCCACGATGCCGAGCAGCTTCTTGGACCCGGACTTCTCCGCCGGGGGCGGTGCCTGGACGGCCGACGGGGGCTGGGCGGCGTCCGGCGCGGGGGGCGGTGCGACCTGCTCTGACACGCGTTTTCCTTCCGGGGGGTGAGTGAGCAGACGACACCGTAGCGACCGGGACCGACAGCCGTTACCCCGCTGGACTCATCCGTTCAGCTATTTCCCAGCTTCACGGCATGATCCGCTTCACGTCCGGCTCGGGGCCGGCGTGCCGGTCGGCGCCGCCGTCGGCGCGGAGGCCGTGGTCGGGGTGCCGCTCGGGGCGGGCGTGGGCTCGGCCGGGTCCTCCGACGCGGCGGGCGGCGGCAACGGTGGCACGCCCGTCGGCGGCAGGGAACCCACCGGCGCCCGGGGCGCGAACGGCGCCTGCTGCGGGCAGTACGGGTAGGAGCGCAGCAGCGGGTTGCCGAGGCCGTTCGGGTCCCGCGCGTCCAGGCAGTCCGGGTAGCCGAGGCGGATCGGGTCGCCGTTCTGGTCGAAGAGCCGGGCGTTCTCCACCAACCGGCCCTCGCTGTCGTAGACGAAGACGTCCCGGACGTGGGAGTAGCGGTCGTCGATCGAGGTCTGCTCGTAGCCGAAGTCCCCGCTGCCGACGCGGCCGTTCATGTCCGCCAGGCCGACCAGCCCGAAGATCACCAGCACCGCGGTGCCGGCGTGCAGCATCCGCCGCTTGGGCCGGGTCAGGCCCGGCGTGTGGTGGCCGAGCCAGATCGAGGCGAGCACGCTGCCGGCGAGCAGCACCAGGCCGGCCAGCGCGCTGCCGTTGAGCTCGGGCAGCACGCCGAACGTGTCGCCGGTCGTGACCACCGTGACGAGCATGGCGGCCAGGTAGCCGCGCAGCACCCACCACGCCGGCCGGAGCAGCCGGAGGAACTCGCTCGCCGAGGCGTACCCCAGGGGTGGTCCGAGTTGGACGTCCCAGCGGTGCGCCCGCGCGCGGAACCGGTCCACGGCGGCACCGAGGCGCCGGTCCAGGCGGCGCCCGCCGGTGGCGGCGACGCCGACCCCGGCGGCGGCGCGCAGCTCGGCCGCGTACGCCTCGGGCTCGCCGAGCCGGTCGACGAGCGAGCCGTCGGCCTCGGCGGCGACCTCGGCGAGGTGCTCCGGCAGGTCCTCGGTCAACTCGTCGCGGTGCGCCGGCGGCAGGTCGGCCAGCGCGGCCCGGACCCGTGCGGCGTAGTCCGCGATTTCCTGCTCCGTGACGGTCATGCCGCCATCCCCCGATCGTCGAGCAGTGCGTCCATGGTGGTGGCGAACGAGCGCCAGAGCTTGCCGGAGCGGGTCAGCTGGTCCCGGCCGGCGGCGTTGAGGGAGTAGTACTTGCGGTGCGGGCCGGACTCGCTCGGCACGACGTAGGTGGTCAGCAGGCCGGCGGCGTAGAGCCGGCGCAGCGTGCCGTAGACCGAGGCGTCGCCGACCTCCTGCAACCCGGCCTCGCGCAGCCGGCGCAGGATGTCGTAGCCGTAGCCGTCCTCCTCCCGGAGCACGGCGAGGACCGCGAGATCCAGTACGCCCTTCAGCAGTTGTGTGGTGTCCACGCAATGCACACTACTACGCAATGCGAAGTACCGTCAAAGGAACGCGCCGCGCGGGTCAGGCCGCGCCGAGGCTGACGGACGCCCTGTCGGGTGCTGCCGCACCGGGCCTGGCGTGCGGACGGCCCAGGTTCAGGCGGGTGTCAGGCGCCAGTAGCCGAGCGGATTGTGGAAGAGGTCGTCGGTCTCGTGGCGGTCGTCCGGGCGGTGCTCCAGCAGCCAACGCGGGGAGTCGGCGCTGAGACGGAACCCTTCGCCGTCGGCCATCTCCACTGCCCGATCGTCGGTCAGGAGGTAGAGCGCCAGCGTGTCCATCAGGGTGACGCGGTCCTCGACCCCGCCGTCGGTGGCCAGCAGTTCCACGTCGGGCGCGCCGAGCAGATGCATGCCGCAGCTGTGCAACGACTCGCCGGCGCGGATCGGTCGCTTGACCGAGGCGCGGTACAGCACGCCGGCCAGCTCCGCGTCCGTCGTCGCGGCGGCCGCCTCGTCAGCCAGGGAGAGCCACCGGTCCCGGCCGTGCGCCACACCGTTGCTCTCGTTCTTCACAGCGGTGGCACCGGAGCGTAGGAGCGCGGCCGACACGGCCAGCGCCGCGCGCGAGACCTCCAGCAGCGTCGGCCGCAACAGCTCCGGCGGCATCGTGACCGCCCGCAGGGGCCGGGACAGCACGTACGCGACGCTGTCGTGCGCCGCTACCGCCTCCCAGTCGGCGTCGGTGAAGCTGGCCCCGGCCAGGCTCGCCTCGAACGCGTAGGACATCCGCGGGTCGTGCTCCCGCTCCGAGTACTCGTCGTCGAGCGTGAAGCCGGCCGCAGCTCCCGCCTCGGCCGCGACCTTGCCCACCGTGTCGAAGTCCAAGCCGGCGCCGAGCACGCACAGCACCGGACGGGGCAACAGCTGATCGGGATCGGCGAGCATGGCGAGAACATACCGGGACCCCCGTCGCGCAGCCGGGTCGCCGGCATCCCTGCTGATCCACCGTTGGCCGCCGCGTCAGGGGCTGCGTACGGCGGCACGCAGGCCCCTCGCCGGCCTGGACCTGTCGACAAGGCGCCACCAGATCAGGCGCCCGGCCGCCCGGGGCCGTTCCCGGCACAGACCACCCGAGGCCCGTGGGTGCGGCTCCGGCGCTATCGGTCCGCCGAAGCGGAGCGGAATGTTCGCCGATAGGCACGCGGCGACACCCCGGTGGCGGCCAACAGGTGCTGCCGGAGCGAACCACCCGAGCCGAACCCGGCCTGCTCGGCGATCCTGTCGACCGGGAGGTCCGAGCTCTCCAGCAGCTCCCGGGCGCGTTCGACCCGCTGCTGGGTGAGCCAGGTCATCGGGCTCACCCCCACCTCGTCCTGGAACCGCCTGCTGAACGTCCGCACGCTCATGTTCGACCGGGCGGCAAGCTCAGCCAGGGTCAACGGGCGATCGAGGTGTTCGAGCGCCCACACTCGGGCCTGTGCCGTCGTCGTCGAGTCCGCCTCGACCATCGGGCGCCGGATGTACTGGGCCTGGCCCCCGTCGCGCCAGGGTGGCACCACGCAGGAACGCGCAGCCTCGTTGGCGATCTCGCTGCCGTGGTCCCGGCGAATCATGTGCAGGCACAGGTCGATTCCCGCCGAGACGCCCGCCGAGGTGAGCACGCTGCCATCGTCGATGAAGAGGACGTCGGCGTTGACCGTGAGGTCCGGGTACAGGCCCTGAAGGCGGTCGGACTCGCGCCAGTGGGTCGTCACCGGGCGTCCGTCGAGGAGGCCTGCCGCCGCCAGGACGAAGGAACCCGTACAGATCGCCATCACCCGCGCGCCGGGGCGGACGAGCCCCAGCGCGTCCCGCAACGGCACCGGGAGGGCCTTCTCCTCGCCCCACTGCCGCCCGCTCGCGGAGGGCGGGATCACCACGGTGTCCGCCTGGGCCAGCGCGGTGTGGTCGTGGTCCACGGCGATCGCGAAGTCGGCCGAGGTGTCGACAGGGCCGCCGTCGAGCGAGCAGGTGGTCACCGAGTACAGCGGATTGCCGTCGGCGCCGAGGGCGGCGCCGAAGAGGCGCGAGGGGATGGCCAGCTCGAACGGGACGACGCCGGGAAGCGCGAGCACAACGACGCGATGCATGGCCAGATCCTGACACATGTTGTCCATCTGGCCGCGGCAGCGGCACTGCCCCTCCGGAGATGCTGGACGGGCACGGCCGCCTCACGCGGCCGGCACGACAGGTGAGGAGTCCAGTGACAAGCAGCTCAGGGCGAGCGCCGTACCGGATGCTCGCCGTCAGCCAGGACGTGGCCGGGCCACCCGACGTCCTGAAGATCATCGAGATGGCGCGTCCGGTCCCCGCACTCGGCGAGATCCTCGTCCGCGTCCACGCCGCGGGGGTGAACCCCACCGACTGGAAGACCCGCGCTCGCGGGCAGTTCGCCACCGGCGCACTCCCCCCGTTCGTCCTGGGCTTCGACGTCTCCGGGGTGGTCGAGGAGGTGGGGCCCGGGGTGACCCTGTTCGCGGCGGGCGACGAGGTGTTCGGCATGCCGCGCTTCCCGCATCCGGCAGGCGCGTACGCAGAGTTCGTGACCGCACCCGCCCGGCACTTCTGCCGTAAACCGGCGAACATCGACCACACGACCGCCGCCGCGCTGCCCCTGGCGTCCCTGACCGCGTGGCAGGCTCTCGTCGACACCGCCGACATCCAGCCGGGCCAGCGCGTCCTCGTCCATGCCGCCGCCGGCGGAGTCGGGCACCTGGCGGTGCAGATCGCCAAGGCCCGGGGCGCATGGGTCATCGGCACCGCGAGAGCCGGCAAGCACGACCTTCTTCGCGGACTCGGCGCGGACGAGTTGATCGACTACACGACGGACGACTTCGGCGTCGTCCTCCGAGACCTCGATGTCGTGCTCGACACCATCGGCGGGGACTACACCCCGCGCTCGCTGCGCACCCTCCGCAGGGGCGGGATCCTCGTCTCCCTCCTCCCCGTGGCCCCGGACTTCCCCGCCGACCTCGCCGAGGAACTCAGCGTCCGCGCCACCCGGCTCCTCGTCGAGCCCGACCACGCGGGCATGAGGGCGGTCGCGGATCTGGTCGCTCGCGGGCAGCTGCGGCCACTCGTCGACACGACTCTCCCGCTGAAGGAGGCGGCTCGCGCCCACGAGCGCGGCGAGACCAACAGCACCACCGGAAAGATCGTCCTTTCCGTCATCGCCTGAGGCCCGCCCTCGCACCCGCCCGCGAGGGCTGTAACCCAACCACGTCACACACAGAGGAGCTCCATCCGCATGAGCAACGCGACACGTACCAGCACGGCCGCCGTCGTCGAATCCTTCTTCGCGCGGTTCGGCGCCGGCGACGTACCAGGACTCGTCGACCTCTTCGCCGACACGTTCGACTTCGTGGTCGACGGGACCCCCAACATCCCCTGGTCCGGGCGGCGCTCCACCCCGGCCGAACTGCCGGACTTCTTCGGCTCGTTCGGACGCGTACTCGGACCGGCCCAGGAATACGAGATCACAACGACGGTCGTCGACGGGGGGAACGCGGTCGTGCTCGGACACAACAAGTTCGAGGTCCTCGATCGGGCCTGTCGGCGTGTTCCGCCTGGGCCGCCGCGGCGGGGTGCACGGGGGTCTGCAGGTGAGGTCTCGGCCCCCCGGCCGGCACCCCACCCCCCCACGCCGTGCCTCACCGCCGTCGTGGCGCGGGGTCTCCAGGTTCTCCCGGGCGGTTCAGGCCAGCGACCAGGCGATGCCGTCGAGAATGTCGTGCTCGGAGGCGACCACCGAGTCCATCCCCGCCCGCTCCATGATCACCCGGAGCACCAGGGCGCCCGCCCCGATCACGTCCGCCCGGCCCGGGTGCATCACCGGGATGGCCAGCCGCTCCTCCCGGCTCTTGCCGAGCAGGTCGGCGGTCACGTCGGCCACCGCGTCGTGCGACACCCGGGCGTGGTGGATGCGGCCCGGGTCGTACTCCTGGAGGCCCTCGGCGATGGCGACCACGGTGGTGACGGACCCGGCGAGCCCGACCAGCGTGGCGGCCTGCCGGCCCGGCACGGCCTCCAGCGCCCGCTCCACCGCGACCGCGATGTCGGCCTGCGCGGCGGCGACCTCGTCCAGCCCCGGCGGGTCCCCGTGCAGGTGCCGCTCGGTCATCCGGACACAGCCGATGTCCATCGAGATGGCCGCCTCGACGCCGCCCGCGCGGGTGCCGACGACGAACTCGGTCGAGCCGCCGCCGATGTCGATGACCAGGTACGGCTCGCGCGCGTCGGCGGGCAGCCCACGCACCGCGCCGGTGAAGGAGAGCCGCGCCTCCTCGTCGCCGGTCACCACCTCGGGCGCGACCCCGAGGGTCCGCTCGACCATCTCGCGGAACTCGGCGGCGTTGGAGGCGTCCCGGGACGCCGACGTGGCGCACATCCGGACCCGCTCCGCGCCCAGCTTCTCGATCTCGGCGGCGTAGGAGGCCAGCGCGATCCGGGTGCGTTCGATCGCCTCCGGGGCCAGCCGCCCCGTCTTGTCGACGCCCTGGCCGAGGCGGACGATCTCCATCCGCCGGCTCAGGTCGACCAGCGGCGCCTCCGGACCCGCCGAGGCGTCGGGCAGGTCCGCGACCAGCAGTCGGATCGAGTTGGTCCCGCAGTCGATGGCGGCCACACGCGTCGTCACGGCAGCAACCCTACGTCAGGCGCGGGCGGGCCGGCAGGACGTCGTCGCGGCCGAGCAGTTCGGCGCCGAGCGGCGTCAACCGGTGCAGCACCGCCCCGCCGTCCCGCACGCTGCTGACCAGGCCGGCCGCCCGCAACGCGCCCGCGTGCTCGGACGCCGAGGAGACGCTGATCCCGACGGCCCGCCCGAGCGTCGTGGTCGTGTGCCGGCCGGGGCCGCCGAGCCGGCGCAGCACCGCCGCCCGGGTGGCGCCCAGCAGGCGGCCGAGCGGATCGGCGACGCTCGCCCCGACCCGGCGCGGCATCGGCGCGGGATACACCACCAGCACGGGCCGGTCCGGCTCCACCAGCACCCGGGGATGCGGCCCGGCCAGCGGGGAGGGCAGCAGGAGCAGGCCCTGGCCGGTGCCGGACACCGTCGCGCTCCACCACGTCCGCACCGTCAGCGTCAACGTCGGCGCCTCCCACCGGATCGCCGGGTGCAACGCGTTCAGCAGACCGTCCAGCCCGTGCGCCGCCAGGTGCCCGGTCGCCTCGGCCACCTGGTACCGGTGCACGTCCGTCAGGTCGGCCCAGTGCGGCGCGAGCACCGCGTCGTGCCAGGTGCCCAGGGCCCGGCCGAACAGGCCCATCGTCTCCCCGTCGGCCTCGGCGAACCGCCTGCGCAACGGCGTCTCGGCCAGGTGGGCGTACGCGGCGCTGACCTCGGCCCGCACGCGCCGGACGGGGACGGCCCGGATCGCCTCCAGGCCGGCGGCGACCGACTCCAGGCCGTCCATCGGGGTGAGGAAGTCCGGCAGGCGACCGCGCGCGGGCAGCAGGTGCCGCAGCACCGAGGCGGCGGAGCGAACCCGGCCCGTCGCCGCCGCCGCGCCGGCGGCGGGGCCCGGCGCCGTCCGGGCCGCCTCCGCGTCGTACAGCGCCTGACAGGCCAGCATGGCAGTGCCCACCGGGTGCAGACGGTCGGCGAAGCGGACCCGGCACAGGTCCGCCGGGCCCAGGCGGAGACGAAGCATGCCAGCAGACTGCCTCCCTTCGGCCTGGACCGAAAGGGTTGCCCCGCAGGGGTCGCCCGATCCAGTGTGGACGCGGGTCACGGAGGGAGCGGGGCGTGCGACGGACGGTGGCAGTGCTGACGGGGCTGGTTCTCGCCGTCGTCGCCACGGCGTGCGGTGGGGACCGGGGTCAGTCCCGCGCCACGCCGGCCCCGTCGCCTTCGGGGGCCGTCGAACGCCCCGCCGCCGGCGACCACCGGCTCACCCTGCCGCACGGCGGGGCCGACCGCCGCTACCTGCTGCACGCCCCGCCCGGCTACGACCCCGGCCGGCCCACCGCACTGGTGATCGCCCTGCACTTCTATCCCGGCAGCGGCGCCCGCCTGCGGGAGATGGTGGGGCTGGACGCCGTCGCCGACCGGGAGAACTTCCTGGTCGCGTACCCGGACGGGCGCAACGGCGGCTTCAACGCGCTGATCTGCTGCGGGACGGCCGACGACGTGGGCTTCCTCAAGGACCTCACCGCCCACCTCGTACGGACGTGGCGGGTCGACCCGGACCGGGTCTACCTCACCGGGATCTCCAACGGCGGGGACATGAGCTTCCGCGCCGCCGTCGAGGCCGAGGGGCTCTTCGCGGCGATCGGCGTGGTCAGCGGGGGCTACAGCGGACCCCGGACGGCCCCCGAGACCTACGTGCCGAGGCGACCGGTCTCGGTGATCACGTTCATCGGCGGGCAGGACCGCTACGCCGAGGTCTTCACCGAGGGCGTGCGGACCTGGCAGCGACGGCTGCGTTGCACACCGGCGTCCGGCGCACCGCCGGCGGGCGCACCTCGCGTCACCCGCACCGACGCGCGGTGCGGCGACGGCAGCGAGGTCACCGTCTACGCCCTGCCGGACATGGGCCACTCGTGGCCGGGTGCGCCGACCGGCGAGCTGGCCGCCCCCGACGCGGGCCTCGTGGCCACCGAACTCGTCTGGGACTTCTTCGCCGCCCACCCGCGCCGGAGCTGAGTCAGAGGCGCAGCAGCATGCGGGTGTTGCCGAGGGTGTTCGGCTTGACCCGTTCCAGGTCCAGGAACTCGGCGACGCCCTCGTCGTAGGAGCGCAGCAGTTGCTCGTAGACCGGCTGCGGCACCGGCGCGCCGTCGATCTCGGTGAACCCGAACGAGCCGAAGAACCGGGTCTCGAAGGTGAGCACGAAGATCCGGGCCACCCCCAGCTCGCGGGCACCGTCGATCAGCTCCGCGACGATCCGCTGGCCGAGCCTGCGCCCCCGGCAGGACGGGTCGACCGCCACCGTCCGGATCTCGGCCAGGTCCTCCCACATCACGTGCAGCGCGCCGCAGCCGACGACCGCGCCGTCGCTGGCGCGGACCGCGACCCGGAACTCCTGCACGTCCTCGTAGAGGGTCACGGTGGCCTTGCTGAGCAGCCGCCGGTCGTCCGTGTAGGTGTCGACGAGCCGCCGGATGCCGCGCACGTCCGAGGTGCGGGCCCGCCGCACCACGATCTCGTCGGCCCCCGCCACGTCCTCGCCCGCGCCCGCCATGGTCAGTCCGCCGCCGGCACGTCCACGCAGGGCCCGGCCGCCCACCACTTCTCCACCAGCGCCAGCGTCTCGTCACCGAACGGGTTCACCCCGGGCCCGGCCCCGAGCGCGTGCCCGAGGTGCACGTGCAGGCACTTCACCCGTCCGGGCATCCCGCCGGCGGAGATGCCGGCGATCTCCGGCACCTCGCCGATCGCGTCCCGGCGGGCCAGGTAGTCCTCGTGCGCGGCACGGTAGCGCGCGGCCAACTCCGGGTCGGCGGCCAGCCGGTCCGCCATCTCCTTCATCAGCCCCGCCGACTCCAGCCGGCTGCACGCTGCGGTGGCCCGGGGGCAGGTCAGGTAGAACAGCGTCGGGAAGGGGGTGCCGTCGGCGAGGCGCGGGGTCGTCTCCACCACGTCCGGCAGGCCGCAGGGGCAGCGGTGGGCCACGGCCCGGGTGCCCCGGGGCGGGCGTCCGAGCTGCGCGGCCACCGCGGCCAGGTCGGCCTCGGTGGCCGGTTCGCGCCGCGGCGGGGGTACGGAGTCCGCCGCCGGCTCCTGCGGTGGTACGACAGTCACGATGCTGGTCTCTCGTTCGATGCTCGGGTGCTGCTCACTTGTCGGGCTGCTCGCCGTTGGCGGCCTGCACGCTCGACCAGAGGGTGTCGTACCAGGAAGCGGGGGTGACGGGCGCCGACGGGGCCGCGGACGAACCGGCGTCCCGGGCGGCGCCCTCCGGGTCGGAGAGCACCACCAGCAGCGTCTCGCCCGGGGGGCCCATGAAGAACCGCTCCCTGGCCTGGATCTTGATGTATTCCGGGTCCTGCCACTTGGCCGCCCGCTCGGAGAGTTCCTCGATGGCCTTCCGCTGGGCGGCCTGCGAGGCCTCCATCCGTTCGATGTCGGCCTGCTGGTCCAGGTAGACCCGCACCGGGTAGGTGTAGGCCAGGGCGAGCGCGATCAGCACCGCGAAGAGCACGGTGGCCCGCCCGGTGAAGCCTCGGGAGCGGGGTGCGGAGAGCCGCTTGACGGTGCCGGCGGCCGTACGACGGGCCGCGGCGGGCCGGCTCGCGGAGCGTACGCCCTCCGCGCCCCGGGTCGCCCCCGGCGCGCGACCGGCCGTGGCCCGCGA
>NZ_JBFABB010000006.1:0-108388 GCF_040640035.1 Micromonospora sp. NPDC023633
GCTCGGGTCGTAAAGGAAGGAGGCGGCCGTGCCGTTCCCGCTGAAGATCCGGGTGCAGATCGCGCCGGGTGCCGACCTGACCGCCGATCCGGCGATGTGGGTGTGGGAGGACATCACTGACTACGTCCGGCCGCGCATCAGCATCACCAACCGGGGGCGCAGCAGCGAATCGGGCACCGCCCAGCCGTCCCGGTCCGAGCTGACGCTGAAGGATCCGACCGGGGAGTGGCTGCCGTACAACCGGGCCAGCACTCGCTGGCCGGGCTGGCGGAAGGGCTGCCCGCTGCGGGTGCAGGTGCTGGGCTCGGCGGGCTGGGTGACCCGCCACACGGGGTACGTGGACGACCGGAAGCCGCGGCTGGCGTCGTCGGACGCGGTCGACACCTACGAGGTGGACGTGACGGCGTCGGGGATCCTGCGGCGCCTCAACCAGGGCGTGTCGATTCGCAGCCCCCTGTACCGGTTCCTGACCGGCCAGGGTCCTGACGGCTACCTGCCGCTGGAGGATGGGCCGGGCGCGGACCGGCCAGCGCCACACGCCCCGACGCAGGGGCCGGCGACGGGTGCCGACGTCGAGTTCGGGGCGTCGGCGGCTGCCCTTCCAGGAGCATCGGCCGTGGCTCGGCTGACGACGTCCGCCGGGTGGATCCGGATGACGGTGCCGCTGGTCGACCGCCCCAGCATCGGCTCTCCGGTGTCGACCGCCCTGTTCTACGTCACCTCGCCGTCGCTGTCGGCGGAGGCGGACCTGGCGACGGTCGTGTTCGACGGCGCCGCCTTGTCGCGGCTGGTGGTGCGGGCGTCCAGCAGCGGCCTGCGGGTGACCGCCTACAACCCGGCGGGGACGCAGGTGGACACCGTGTTCCGGTCGTGGCCTGCGGACGCGACCCCGACCACCGGATGGGTGGGTGTGTCGCTGGCGGTGTGGCAGCCGGCCGCGTCGGCGGTGGTCACGGTCAGGATCCACGGCGCCGGCTCGCGGACGCTGACCGCGGCGTCGTCAGCAGGGTTCAGCGGCGCTGGCGGTCTGGGGCGGATCACCGATGTGACCCTGTGGGCGGCTGGGGTGGACGGCACCACCGTGGCGCACCTGTGGGCGCGAAACGCGTTCGCGCAGCCGCCGGACTCGTCGTGGGCGGCGGCCGGCTACAGCGGCGAGGACGCGGGCGCGAGGTTCGAGCGGCTGTGCGGTGAGGCGTCCGTGCCGTGCGTGCCGGTGGGGACGGCCGGCACGCTGATGGGGCCGCAGGCCGCCGGCGACCTGATGGCGCTGCTGCGGGAGGTGGAGACTACCGACGGGGGCCTGCTGTACGAGGCCCTCGACGGGCGGCTCGCGTACCTGCCCCGGGTGGCCCGGTATAACCGGCCCGTCGCCTGGGCGCTGCAGTACGAGCAGCTCTCGTCGCCGTTCAGCCCGGTGGACGACGACCAGGCCACCCGCAACGACATGACCGTCACGCGGTCGGGCGGCTCGTCGGCCCGGTACGCCGACGAGGAGCACGCCGCCCGGCACGGCCGGTACGAGGGGTCGGCGACGGTCAGCCTGGACGGCGATGCCAGGCTGCTCGACCATGCCGCGTGGCGTGTGCACCTGGGGACCGTGGACACGCTGCGTCACCCCCTGGCCAGCCTCAACCTGCGCAACCCCAAGGTGGAGCCGCAGGCCGACGCCTGGTTGGGCTGCGACGTCGGGTCGCGGCTCACCATCGCGGGCGCACCGCCGCAGGTAGCGGCGGGTCTGATCGACCAGCAGATCGAGGGCTACGCCGAGACGATCGACAAGTTCTCGTGGACCGTGGCACTGAACATGGCGCCGAACGCGCCGTGGCAGGTGGCTGAGGTCGGCGGGGATGCCCGGGTGGCCGCCAGCGGGTCGACACTCGCCGCCGAGCTACCCGAGGCGGGCATGTCGCTGATGCTCGCCTCCACCTCGGAGAGCGGCCCGTGGACGCAGAACGCGGACCACATGCCGCTCGACATCAGGGTGGGCGGGGAGCAGGTCACCGCGAGCGCGATCGGCCCGGCCGCCCAGGACACCTTCGGCCGCACCGTGTCGTCCGGGCTGGGAGCGTTGGACACCGGTCAGGTATGGGCGCTGCTCGGCACGGCGGGCGCGTTCAACGTCGACGGGGCTCGCGCCACGATCACGCACACTGCGGTCAGCAGCGGCCGGATCGCCACCATCGACACCGGGGTCACGGACCATCGGGTTCGGGCGTCCTGGTCGGTGCCGCAGCTGGCCACGGGGACGGCGCTCACCGCCTATGTCGTGGCCCGGTTCGTGGATGACACCACGTACTACTCGGCGCGCATCGGCTGGATCGTCGGCAACCAAATGACCTGCTCGATCCGCCGCCGGGCTGCCGGTGTCGAGTCGACCGTGGCGTCGGTGGTGGTGCCGTACACCGCCCAGGTTGACGTCATGTACTCGATCATGCTGGACGTCGCTGGGTCGACGGTTCGGGCGCGGCTGTGGCCCGCCGGGGGCGCGGAGCCGGCCGGCTGGGACGTGACCTACGTCGACCCCACTCCGCTCACCGGCACCCGGGTGGGATTGCGCACCACGCTCGACGCCGGCAACACCAACACGCTGCCGTTCGTATATGCCACCGACGACTTCGCAGTGATCACCCCGCAGCGAGTGACCCTGTCGGCCCGGGGCGTCAACGGTGTCGAAGCGTCGTGGCCGGCCGGCACCGACGTGGACGTGTGGCAGCCCGCAATCGTCGCTCTCTGACCTAAAGGAGGGAACCTGTGCCCATCGACTTTCCGCCCGGCACGCCGATCACCCCCGACCTGCTCGCCCGGCTGGTGCCGGTGTGGGCGCGCAAAACACTGGACCAGTCGGTGACGAACTCGGCGACGTTGGTCAACGACACCGTGCTCGCCGCCGACGTGGTCGCCGGCGCGGAGTACGACATCGAAGCGAAGATCTTCTACGAGGCACCGACTGCGAACGATTTCAAGTTCGCACTGACCTGGCCCTCGGGATCGCTGTGCCCGTGGGGCGCGCTCATGCTGGTCAACTCGGCGGCCGGCACCTCCGGCGATCTCGCCCCGTTCGTCTTCGGCAATCCAGTGCCCGGTGACTTCTTCGTCGCGGGTGGCGGCGGGGTCGGCCAGCAACTGCTTGTGCTGGTCAAGGGAACGCTGGTCGTCGGCGCGACCGCAGGGAAGCTCCAGTTCCAGTTCGCTCAGAGCCTTGCCGGCGCTGGCACGTCGGCGATCTGCAAGGCGGGCTCCACGCTGATGCTGCGGCGAACGCTGTAGCGGGGAGGGATTGTCGATGTTCGTCACGCAGAGGATCCAGGCATACCAGTACGACGGCACGAACGCAGCGGAGATCGCCGCAGCGATGGGGTCGTACGAGCACGAGGAGGTGGACGGCAACCTGATTCTGCGGGATCCGTGGCATCGGCTGGTAACAGTGACTCCGGCTGACTGGTGCTGCTACGGATCGGTGTATCCGGACCGGGCCGCGCTGGAGCAGGTGTGGTACGTACTGCCCGACCCGGCCCCAGAGGCTCCGACGGAGCCGACGCCGTGACCCGGGCACCCGAGAACCTGCTGGCCGTCCGCCGGCTGCTGCTCGCCCACCTGAACCTCGACGAGGACACCGTCCGGTCGCAGGACTTGGAGCCGGCGGAGGTCGGCATCGTCGGCGACCCCGCCCACCGGGGCGGCTACCACTGCGGCTCCGACCGGGTGGTGTCCGGCGACTACTCCGTCGTCGAGTCCTCGCGGGACCGGACCGGCCTGACCGAGTTCGCGTCCGCGCTCGACGTCGGCGACTTCTCGATCAGCGTCCGCGGCAAGCGCCACACGCTGGCCACGTTCTCGATGTGGCTGGTCGCGCAGTGCAAGGCGGGCGCCGACGACACCCGTGACATCCGCGAGGTCATCTACAGCCCCGACGGGCAGGTCGTGCGCCGCTGGGACCGCCTCGGCCGCCGGTCGAGCGGCGACAGCTCGCACCGCTGGCACACGCACATCTCGTTCCACCGCGACGCCATCAAGGCCGGCCGGGACCAGACGGCCCTGTTCCGCCGCTACCTCATCCACATCGGCGTCCTGTCGGCGCCGCAGACCGCACCGCAGGAGGACGACATGCCGCTGACCGAGGCCGACGCGAACACCGTGTGGGGCGCGAAGGCGTACGAGTACGTCGACGAGCGCGGAGACGGCGGCCGCGACGTGCGCACCGTCAAGGACATCCTGTTCGCCACCCACGCCGCGGCGGTGGCGGCGGCGAACCCGGAGCGCCTTGCGCAGCGCCTCGCCGAGCTGCTGCCCGACGGCACCGCGGTGTCGCGCACCGACCTGGAGGCGGCGCTGCGTACGGTGCTCGGCTCCCTCGACGCCCCTCCGCAGGAGTAGCCGGGTGGCGACCATTGTCGTCACCGGCCGACATCGCCCCCACGAGGTGATGTTCCTGGTCGTGTCCGCGCTCCTCGGGACTGGGTTCGTCTCCGGCGTGAAGCCACCCAGCAGCCTGGAGCAGCTCGTCGAGCCATGGGTCCTGTGGACGTGGTACCTGCTGCTGCTCGGCTCCGGTGTCATCGGGCTGGTCAGCATCGTCCTGCCGGACACCTACCGGGCGCTGGTGCTGGAGCTTGCGGCGATGCAAGGGCAGGCCGCCGCGCCGCTGCTGTACGGGGTGGCGCTGCTGTCGACCGGCAGCGCCGCCGTGGCGTTCGCGGTGGCGTTCTGCCTGAGCTGGACGGGCGCGTCGGCGTGGCGAGGGTGGCAGGTGTGGACGGGCATGCGAGCGCTGCGGCAGGCGGGGGTCGAGTGATGGGGAACATGTGGGCGCTCGCTGCGGCGGCCGTCGGCGGCGGGGGGCTGGCGGGAGTCGTGACGACGCTCATCTCGGGGATGCTGAACAGGCCGAAGACCCGCGCAGACGCGGTCGCGCTGCTCACGGATTCGGCGCTGCAGCAGGTCAACGAGCTGCAGGAGCGCACCGCGGAGGCGGAGCGGGAAGCGAAGGCGGCCCGCGACGAGCTCGCCCAGACCCGTAGGCACATGCGCGAGCAGATGCGGGAGCTGAACGAGGAGATCGACGCGGCAGTGGCGACGCTGCGCACGTGGCGGGCGGCGATCCTCAACCCGGCCGTCGACCTGGACTCGCTGCGACTGATGGTGCGGGACCCGGGCGGCACCATCAACGGCCGCCACCTGTAGCTCAATACCCGTCGGGCTGGCGGATCCGCCACTTCCCGTCGGCCTCACCCTGCGCGTACAGCAGCGCCAGCTCCGCCCGGGCGGACTCCTCGTCGGGGTGCACCGCGCTGCTCGTCGGCCCTGACGCCGGATCGTTCAGGCGGATCTCCCACTGGCCGTCGCGGTGCTCGAACAGCCGCACCACCGCCAGCGGCAGGTGCGGGTCGTTCGGCCCGTACAGCCAGCCGTGCTCACGCAACTGCGGCATCCCAGCCATGACCACACACCCTAGGAGACCCTGTGAAGCTGTTCGGACGGGAACCCGCGCTCATCATCGGCGCCATCGGTTCCCTGCTCACCGTGCTGGCCAGCCTCAACGTGCCCGGCATCGACGCCGGCGCCGCCGCGGCCATCACCGCGTTCCTCGCCGCGTGCATCATCGCGGCCACAACCCGGCCCGTCGCCCCCGCCCTGTTCACTGGGGTTGTCGCCGCCGGCGCGGCCCTGGTGGCCGAGTACGGCATGAACGTCCCCGACGGCGTGACCGGCGCGATCAGTGCCGCGGTGCTGGCCGGGTTCGCCCTGTTCGGGATCCGACCGCAGGTGACGCCGTCCACCGGGCCGGTCACCGCCGACGGCATGTAGCACCACCACCTGCACAGACTGCGGGCCCTGTCGCCTCCCTCGGTTCGAGGGTTGGTGACAGGGCCCGCTTTCGCGCTGTCCAGGGTCAGGCGGGCTCGCACACGATCCCGTCGCCGTCCCGATCCCGGTACCAGTCGTACTCCGGGTCCTCGCCCTCCACGTACGGCCCGTACCCGTTGGCGTTGGCCTCCTTGCACGTGTCGAACCGTGGGTCGTTCTTCGGTGCCGGCGGTGGTGGCTTCCTGGTGGGGGACGGCTTCGGCGCGCTGGTCGTCCGGCTCGGCGCGCTGGTCGTCCGGCTCGGCGCGCTGGTCGTCCGCTTCGGCGTCGGCGACGACTTCACCGCGGTGGTCTTCGACGGCGACGGGGACGGCTCGCTGAGGACGTTCGACGGTGATGGTGTCGGGGAGAGCGCGGACGACTCCACGACGGGCCGCGTGGGCGGTGGGTCGTCGTCTCCGACCGCGCCGACCACCCCGCCGCAGCAGCAGATCATCACCACCACGCCGGCCAGGGCCCACGAGATCGCGCCGAACGGGCTGGTGATCTGGATGGGGCCGAGGCGGAAATTCCAGCGGGCCTGACTCATCCGGGCACCGTACCGGGCAGCGTCCACACGAGAGCCCCACCGTCGGGTAGCTGACGATGGGGCTCGGAAGGTAAGCGGTTTCCGGGGGCGGGTGGGGGGCCCGGTTGCCCGGGCCCCAGCGGGGGTCAGTGGACGGTGACGGTGGCGGTGCCGCCGGTCGGGGTGTTCCGCTTGGCCCATCCCCGCAGGTGCTCGACGTGGTCGGGGGTGGCGTTGCGGATGGTCCGGCGGTTGGTGCCCTTGGCCGACTCGATCTCGATGCTCACCGTGTAGGTCATGTCCGTCTCCCTCGTTCGCCGCTTCCTTATGCCAACTAGTGTGGCATACCGATGTGGCGTACGTCAACAGATGAGGCCACCTTGTGTGGCAACGTGAGGTGTGCGAGCATCACGGGGTGACCACACTCGAAGACGCCGCCCAGACCTACCGCCAGGCCAAGGACGCCCTCGACCAGGCCCGCCCCGCACTGGCCGACGCCATCGTCGAAGCTGCCCGCGCCGGCACCAAGCAGGCCGACATCGCCCGGATCTCCGGCTACACGCGGGAGCAGGTACGCCGCATCTGCCGCGCCGCCGGCCTCCAGGCCGAGTAGCCCTCAACGCACTGCGCCCCCGCTCGGCTTCGGCCGGCGGGGGCGCTTTCGTGTGTCTGGGGTCAGCCCTCGGGTTGTTCGGGCAGGTGGCGGTACACGGTAGATCGGGCCCGCCCCGCCTTCTCGGCGAGGTGCGCGGGCGGCACGTCCACCTTGTGGGCGGCCCTGACCGCCTCCCAGAGCAGCTCGTCGGCTTCGTCGGCTCGCTTGGCCGCGCGCTCGACGGCTGTGATCGCTCGCCGCTGCTCATCGGTCTGAGGGGTCCATCTGGGTCTCGCCACGCGCATGATCCTAGCCCTTTCTGTCCGACTGTCGGTCACCTCTTGCTCCCTTCCCGAGGACGCTGTTAGTGTTGCACTGTCGGACAGTAACAACAAGACCAGGAGGCAACGATGGGCCTGTTCAGCAGCAAGGACCCGAGCAAGGACGCAGCGATCCGGGAGCACAAGGACGCCCGCAGGAACCTGGCGCAGGTCAGCAGTAAGACGAAGGACGTCAACGACGAGTACCTCGCCGCGAACCGCCGCGTCATCGACGCCGAGAAGAACATCCCCTGGTACCGGCGCTGACCACCACGTAAGCGGCACCCGGCCAAGCGACGCAACCGCCGGCCGGGTGCCTTGACCAGGAAGTGAGTCCTGACCCATGAACATCATCGAGCACGCGCTCACGTCTGCACAGCCCACCACCGGGTTCCGCGTCGAAGAGCGCACCATCGACGCCCAGGCCACCCCCGACGGCGACGGCCTGACGAACGTCACCCTCACCGCCCGCGACATCCACACCGTCGCCGACCGTGACGGTGCCCTCAACGTGTTCCGCACCCTCCTGGCCCTCGACCCGGACAAGTACCGGCCGGGCAGCGGCTACCGCCTGGTCCTCGTCGAGGCGAAGGACGGTGACCGGTGATGGCCCGCTTCATCGACCGTCTCGTGTACCGCACCGTGGCCTGGGCTGCAGTCCCCGCGTTCGGCGCCCTGATGTCGAACCTCGGCGTGATCGGGGGTGCGGCGTGAAGGGCAGCCAGGTGTGCACGATCCTGTTCGGCTCCCTGCCGTTCAGCGCCGTCTGGGAGGTGGCCATCCACGCCGCCGTCGACGGGCAGCCGCCGAGCGACCTGGTGGTCGCTGGCGCACTCCCGCAGGCCGTCGCTCTGGCGCTGCTGGCGGCGTTGGCGGCCAAACCGGACGAGGAGGAGCAGCCCGCTGACGTGCCCGTGCCGGCGCCGCGCCGCCAGGTGGCCGCGCCCGCCCGACGGGAGCTGGCCCGCTGATGTGCCAGATCTCCGGCAAGTGCGGCTGCGGCGGTGGCCTCGGTAGCTTCCTGCTCGCCTTCACCGGGCGCGCCCTGTGGGAGCTGCTGAAGGCCCTCGCCCAGGCCGCGCAGCTCCTGCTCCTCGCCGCCTTCCTGGCCGCCCGGTGGGCCACGCCGCGTGTGTACCGGCTGGCGCGGCGCGGCTACCGGGAGGGCCGCCGCCGCTGGCTGATGCGGCCCGTCGTGCTCGACCGGCAGCCGTCCGCCGCGCTGCCTGAGCAGCCCACCGCCATGACCCTCGCCGACCTGAAGCTGAAGGAGCCGGCCAACTCATGACCACGACCCTCGACCCCACCTACCTCGACGTCGTCGACGTGCCCCTCGACGACGCGCCGCCGGTCGACCCGTGGGTCCACGCCGAGCCGGTCACCGAGCTGGCCCCGGCGCCCGAGCCGCAGCTGGCCGACGACGGACTCACCCCGGCGGTGCGGAAGATGGTTGCCGAGCTGCGCGCCCACTACAACGGCGCGGACCCCGGCTCCATCGACAAGGCCATCACCACCATCCAGCCCATCTCCGACAGCCCGAAGTCGTGGGACTCGCGTGGGCAGGCCGGCGCCGCGGTGAAGGCGTACCGCGCCAGCATCGGCGTACCGGCCAAGCCGACGGCGAAGAAGCCGGCGGCCCGTACCGCACCCGCTAAGCCGCGCCGTACCGCTGCGGTACAGACCAAGCCGGCTGCGCCCGTACCGCCCGTGGTACGGGACGAGCCGGAGCCGGTGGTACAGGACGTGGTACGCGAGCCCGTACCGCCGCCGCCGGTCGCGGTACAGCCGGAGCCCGTACCGCAGCCCATACCGGAGCCGGAGCCGGTGGTACAGGACGTGGTACGGCGGCCGGTCGTGTGGCCGGTGATGCTGCTCGCCGCGCCCGCGTTCGTCGCTGTGTGGTCCGGGTGGGTCGGGCTGGGCAAGCTGACCGGGTTCGGGATGGTGGACCTGCTGCCCGGCATCGTGGCCCAGGGCGGCTGGGCGACCATCGACTCCGCCATCACCCTGCCCATCGGCGTGGAGACGTACGCCGCGTACGCCCTCTACATCTGGCTGTCCGGGCGGGTGCCGGCCCGGGCCCGCGTGTTCGCGAAGTGGTCGGCCATCGCCTCACTGATCGTCGGCGCGCTCGGCCAGGTCGCCTACCACCTGCTCGTCGCCGCTGGCGTGACCGCGGCCCCGTGGTGGATCACCACCCTCGTTGCGTGCCTGCCCGTCGCCGTGCTCGGCATGGGCGCTGCCCTGGCCCACCTCGTGCGAGAGGACGCCCGGTGAGCCGCGTGCTGCGGGCCCTGGTCCTGCTGCTCACCGGCGGCAGGTGCCCGACCTGCCGGCAGACGTACCCGCGCCGCATCCCCGCCGACCAGGACCAGCGCTGCTGGACCTGCTCCACCGGAGAGGACCACTGATGACCACCGCCGACTTCGCCGCCGTGTTCGCGGCCCTCTACGCCGCCCACCAGGTCGCCGACCACTGGATCCAGACCGACCACCAAGCCGCCCACAAGGGGCAGCCCGGCTGGGCCGGTCGGCGAGCCTGTGCCGTGCACGTGGCCACCTACGGCGCAACCCAGCTCGCCGCCATCGGCGCCCTGGTCCTCACGCTCAACCTGACCGTCCCCGCGGTCCATCTCGTCGCCGGCATGGCGGTCAACCTCGGCACGCATTACCTGGCCGACCGCCGCACCCCGCTGCGCTGGATCGCCGGCCGGCTCGGCCTCACCGGCTTCCTGGCCCTCGGCACTCCCCGCCCGGACCGCAACGACAACCCATCGCTCGGCACCGGCGCGTACGCCCTCGACCAGTCCTGGCACATCGGGTGGCTGTTCATCACCGCCCTCATCATCGCCGCCTGACCCACCACCCGAAGGAGCAGAGCAATGCAGGTATCGAGGGACATCCTCACCGCCGGCCTGAAGCGTGCCTACGTCTACCAGCTCGGCGACAAGTTCCAGGGCATCTGCACCGGCTGCGGCTGGAGCGTGGAGAAGATCGGCCTTGCTCCGGCGCTGGTGGCCACCAGCGCGCACGCGGGGAGGTGCCGGGCTTGATGGCCGAGACGAACTGCGCCGTGTGCCCCGAGCCGCTCACGCGGCCCGCCGTCAACGGACACGACCACAGCAAGGAGGGCTAATGTTCCGCCAGCAGCCGCCGGCCGCGTCCGCCGCCGTGCACGTACTCAACGTCCGCAAGCGTGGCCTGATCGCACTGTGCGGGGTCGATCTGACCGGCGAACCGGAGATGCCCGCCGATACCACCGTGACCTGCCCGGTTTGCGCCCGGAAGGCGCGCCGTGGCTGACGCCGACTGCCCCGTGTGCCCCGAGCTGCGTGAGCAGCTCGGGGCCGACGGCCACGACCACAGCAAGGAGGGATGACCCATGGCCGACGACTGCCCGAACTGCGGCACCCTGCAAGCCCAGATCGCCCAGCTCATCGGTGGGGTCACCTCCACCGTCGTCCTCATCGACAGCGAACTCGACGAGGCGACCATGAACCGCCACCAGCTCGTCCACGTCATCAAGGCACAGCTCGCCGCTGTCCTGTCCAGCGCCTACTGAGGAGGTGTCCACCATGAGCACCGACGTGGCCCCCCACGACCTGATCGAGGACGCCGAAACCGTCACCGTCTACCTGCCCACGCAGGGCGGACCGGTCGACCCGCCCGACGCCGTCTCCACCACCTGGGCGACCATCACCAACACCAGCACCAGCGGGCGCAAGCCGATCGTGCCAGCGTGGATGCTGTCCAAGCACCAGCGCAGCGCCACGCTCCGCGCGATCGCCAACAACCTGGCGTACCACGTCGGGTACCACGTCTTCTGGTCGCCGAAGTACCTCTGCAAGGTGGTGTGGTACGCCCCGCAAGGCGCGTGGAAGGCAGGGGCATCGGTGGTGTGGTACGCCGCTGGCGGCAAGGAGAACTACAAACTGCGGCAGTCCGCCGCGAACAAGGACGACGCGTTCACGTGGAAGGACCTGAACAAGACGCGGGCGAAGGAGTCCAAGGCCCGCTGGTGGTTCATCCTCACCGCGATCGCGGTCCTCGCGATCGCTTTGGCGGTGGCGCGCTACCTCGGCGCCGTACCGGCCGCAGCGTGGTACGTCCTGCCCGCCGCGCTGACCCTCGCCGCGGCATACCACGGCCGGCCCGCCGACAAGCCAATCCTTGACCGGGTGACCAACGGGCCGCGGTTCACGAAGCTCACCGCTGAGATGGTCCGTGCCGCACTGTGCTCGATCAGCGTCACCGGCATCAAGGATCCTGCGGCGTTGACGTTCCCAAGCCCCGGCATCCACCGTGACGGGCCGGGCTGGCTGGCCCGCGTTAACCTGCCCATCGGCGTCGAAGCCGTCGCGGTGCTGGAGAAGCGGGGCGCGCTGTCGTCGGCGCTACGGCTGCCCGTCGACCAGGTGTGGCCCGCCGCCGGCCCAGACCACGCCGGGCAGCTCGACCTGTGGGTGGGATACCAGCCGTCATCGAAGATGGGCAACGCGAAGTGGGCTCTGGCCTCCCCGTCGGCGCAGACCAGCGTCTTCGACCCCATCCCGTTCGGTGTGGACCAGCGGCAACGCCCCGTGAGCACCACCCTGTTCCAGCGGAACTACCTCATCGGTGGGCAGCCTGGCTCCGGGAAGACGTTCGCCGGCCGTGCCATCACTCTCGGAGCGCTGCTCGACCCCACCTGCGAGGTGTGGCTGGCCGCGTTCAAGCCGTCGGAGGACTTCTACGACGTGGGCGAGTTCTGCACCCGCTACGTGTGTGGTGTCGACCCGGCCACGATGGAGGCCGCCGAGCAGATGGTCGCCGATGGGCTACGGGAAGTGCACCGCCGGCAGAAGCTGCTCGGCAAGCTGAAGCGGGAGGGGCGGATCAGCGAGGGCCGTACCGACCCTGAGCTGGCCAAACAGGGCATCGGCCTGCACCCGCTGCTGCTGGTGTTCGACGAGGTCCACGAGCTGTTCCTTGAGTCCAAGCAGGCCGTGGAGGACATGATCCGACTCATCAAGCAGGGCCGGTCCGCGGGCGTCATCGTCGTGCTCATCACCCAGGTCGCCGACAAGGACAGCGTTCCGCCGAACGTCACCCGCTGCGTCTCGTCGAGGTGGTGCCTGTCGGTCGCCGACCAGGTCGCCAACGACCAGATCATGGGCACCGGCGCGTACAAGCGCGGCATCTCCGGCACGGCGTACCGGCCGAAGGTCGACGCCGGTTGGGGCGCCACGATGGGCATCAGCGACGACTACGTCGGCCCGGTCCGCGCCTACTACCCGCAGGACGACGAGCTGGCGGTCCTGCTCGACCGAATCCGCATGATCCGGCGGGGCCGCACGTTCAAGACCACCAAGGAGAAGGTGCAGGCCAGGGACATGCTCGCCGACGCGTGGGCGTGCCTGCGGCCCGGCGAGTCGGGAATGCCGTGGTCCGTGCTCGCTCAGCGGCTCGCCGAACTGGCACCCGAGTTCTACGCCGGCATCACCGCCGACATGGTCCGCGAGTCCCTCGCCCGGTACCACGTCCCGAGCCAGGACGTGAAGGTCGACGGGAAGAACCTCAAGGGTGTCCGCCGCACGGCTCTGGACGCGGCCGAGCAGCGCCGCCCGATCGCCGACAAGTGACCGCTTCGGCCGGTCGCGGGGCAGATTTCGGTCGCGGATCCGCGACTGGGCCCGCGACCGGCCTGACCTGCACAGACAGCCGTTAGTCGCGGGTCGCGGCACCCCTGCGCGACCTGCTGAAACCGCCTCTGGAGGCACCTGTGACCCCTTGGATCGCCGCGACCATCGCCGCGTACGCCCTGCTGTGCGCTGTCAGCCCGTTCGGGAAGTGCCGACGCTGCAAAGGCAAGGGCCACCGCAAGACCGTCGTCCGCAAGCGCCCGCGGCCGTGCCGTCGATGCAAGACCACCGGGCTGCGCCGGCGGTACGGCCGCAGCCTGTACGTGTGGACGAAGAAGACGTACAGGCCCCTGCTCGACGAGAAGCGCCGCGCGCGGGCGGGGAGCGCGGCGTGAGGGAGCTGATCGGCGAGATGCCCTGGCAGGTGATGCTTGCCTTGATCGCCGTCGCCGGACTTGCTGGCTACGCCGTCGACTGCTGGTGGCGGGAGTGGAAGCCCTGCTGGTGCTGCAAGGGCAGCGCCAAGCACTACCGCGACGACGGCAAGGTGTTCCGCGACTGCTGGGTGTGCCGCAGATCCCCGGGTCGCAAGCTGCGGATCGGCCGCCGGGTGTGGAACCGGTTCGCAAAGGTCCGCAAGGCCGCGAGCTGACCGCCTGGATTGGGCTAGCTGGCTAGCCCTCCGCCGTCCACTGTGCCGGGCCCTAGCCTGCCGGGGTGATCTACCCGGGGCGGGGCCCGTCCGGCTATCTGGAGCTGGCCGACCTGCTGCGCGCCCAGATCGTCTCCGGTGACATCCCACCCGGGCAGCGCCTACCGTCGGAGACGATGCTCGCGCAGACGTACGGGGTGGCCACAAAGACCGCCCGAGCAGCACTGATGATGTTGCGCAACGAGGGCCTCGCCGTGTGGGTGCGGGGCTACGGTGTGGTCGTGCGGGAGCCGGTCGAGCCGGAGCTGGTGACCATCGACCCGAGCGATGCCGTGTCGGCGCGGATGCCGTCACCAGCGGAGCGGGACACGTACGACGTGCCTGAGGGTGTGCCGCTGATCGTCGTGATCCATGCGGACGGCTTGCAGGATCTGTACCCTGCCGACCGGTACCAGATCGTCGTCCGGGGTCGCTGACCCCATAGTTGATCACTCTCTGTGTCGGCTTCCCGACAGAAATATTCACATGCCGAAAAGATCTGTTCCGCGAGGTACGACACATCGGACAGTCGATCACCTGTCGGACGTAGACAGGCCGTGAGCACGCGAGTTTCTCGCACAAAAGTACGGACGCATGTACGAAGATGGACGCTCACATTGAGCGGCGCTCATAGGATTCCCATGGACAACAATTGCTGATACGAATGCATCACAGGTCCGATCGGGGGGACCGCGGCGATCACTCGGGGGGGTGAGGGCCACATGACCAGCACCATCCGACGACTCATGCTCGGGGCGGCACTCACCGGCGGCGCGATCCTCGGCGCACTCGCCATCGAGCAGGCCGCCCACGCCGCCGACAAGCCCCGCCCGACGGTCCAGGGGGCGCTGGACCGCGTCAGCGGCCACGACCTGCCCGACCGGATCCCCGGCGTCAAGCACATCGACCCGCGGCCCGACAAGCCGCGCGAGGAGCCCGAACCGGAGCCGGTACGCGACGAGACGCCCCGCAACCCGCGCCAGGACGACGAGCAGGAGCCCGCCGACAAGCCGGAGCCCGAGCCCGAGCCGAAGGACGAGCCCGAGCCGGCACCGAAGGACGAGCCCGAGCCGCCCGCCAACGAGCGGCCAGCCACACCCGCCGACCCCATCGTCGAGGTGCCGCCGCTCGACCCGCCGCCACTCGTCGTCGACGTCCCGCCCGTCGTGGTCGACCCCCCGCCCGTCGTCGTGGACGTTCCGCCCGTGGCCGCGCCGACCGTGCCAGCGCCCGCACCCACCGAGCCCACCCCGGCGCCCGCCCCGGTCGAGCCGACACCCACAACGCCCCCGAGCGTGCCCGCGCCGAGCCCGCCCAGCGCCAGCCCGCCGACCACCACCCCGCCACCGCCGGCCAAGCCCGCGCCGCCCGCCACCATCCCCGTGGTCGATCTGCCCGTGCCGCTGCCCGTCGTCATCGGCCCCATCCCCGCCGCCGACCCGCCGTCCGCCATCGCCGCGCCGCCGTCCGTCGCCGAGGGCGACGACCTCGAGGTGACGCCCTGCGCCGGCAAGCAGCGCACCGAGCCCGCCGACCACGGCCGCGGCGTCGTCCGCACCATCACCGACAAGAGCAGCGGCCTGACCGACGCGACCCCGATGGGTGGCGGCTGCCCCCGCCCGGCCACCCCGGCGGGCGAGCTGGCCCAGCCCGCCCTCAAGCCGCCCGGCAGCACCGGCCTCGACGTGGCGTCCAGCCCCGTGGGCTTGCCGATCGACCACCCCAGCGGGGACCAGCTGCGCGCCCTGTGGCCACGCGACCACCTGCCCGCCGGCCGCGCCGCCCGCATCGACCCACGACCTGCCTGACCGCGCCACGCCCGCGGCGCGACAGCGGGCAACGTCGCCGGCAGCCGTGACCCCTCGTGCGCCGGCGGGAGGCGGGCCTCCGCGACCCCGACCTCCGTTCACGTCCAAAGCACAGCCGAACGGAGTTGATCAGCAACATGCACGACACCCTGGCGCCTGCAAAGCAGTCCGACGCCGCCACGACCCAGCGGCCCGGCCTCATCACCAAGCTGTTCTGCGGCGCCGCTACCGCCCAGTGCCTCTACGTCGTCTGGCTGCTCGCGCACAGCCAGAGCCCCACCCTCAACCGCAGCGAGGCGCTGCACCTCGTCACCGCCGCGGTTCTCGGCTTCCCCGCCCTCTACCTGCTCGCCAGGGACCTGATGAGCTGCCCCCGGGCCAAGAACACGGTGGGGGCATTCCGTGTCGGCGTGGCCGTGGGCAAGCTGCGCCGCAGGTGATTGCCCCCACCATGCCCCCAAACGCCAGTCAGGGCCGGTGAAAACCGGCCCTGACCTGGGGTTTTACTGAGGGTGACTGATGGGAATTGAACCCACGACAACCGGGACCACAACCCGGTGCTCTGCCAACTGAGCTACAGCCACCATGCCGTTCACACCCGATGGATCCGCGCCCGGTCGATCGCCCCGGGCGGGGTGCGGACCAATAATAGCCCCATCCCCGCCCGCTACGTCCAGCGGGTTCCGCCGGGCCGGCTCAGAGCTCGGCGGCGATCGCCTTGGCGGTCTCCACGTCTGGTCCGGGCAGGGGCACGAAGACGGTCCGCCGGTAGTACTCCAGCTCCCGGATGCTCTCCCGGATGTCGGCCAGGGCCCGGTGCGCGAGCCCCTTCTGGGGCTGGCCGAAGTACACCCGGGGGTACCAGCGGCGGCACAGCTCCTTGATCGACGAGACGTCGATCATCCGGTAGTGCAGGTGCGCGTCGAGGCGGGGCATGTCCCGGGTGATGAAGCCCCGGTCGGTGGCGATCGAGTTGCCGCACAGTGGGGCGGTGCGGGGGTCCTTCACGTGGCTGGCCACGTAGTCCAGGACCCTCTCCTCGGCCTCGGCGAGGGTCACCGTCGAGCGCCGGACCTCCTCGGTCAGCCCCGACTTGGCGTGCATCGTCGCCACGATCTCCGGCATCCCGGCCAGCGCCGCCTCGTCGGCGTGGATCACCACGTCGACGCCGTCCCCGAGCACGTTGAGGTCGGGATCGGTGACGAGCGCGGCGACCTCGATCAGCTTGTCCCTGCCGAGGTCCAACCCGGTCATCTCACAGTCGATCCAGACGAGAAGATCAGCCACCGGGACAGCCTACGCGCAGCCCACCCGGCCGCGCGCCCGCGCACCGGCGCGCGAGGTGACCGCTAGGGTTTCCCCCGTGCCAGCCGAACCCGCCGCACCGCCCGCCGTCACCGACGACGATCCGGGCGGCCGTACGGTCCGTCGGCTCGTCGCCCTGCTGGCGCTGGCCGCCGTGCTGCCGGCGCTCTACCTGCCCGGCCTGGTGCACGACTTCTTCGACCTGAAGATCTACATGCGGGCGATGGACTGGTGGGCGGCCGGGAACCCGCTCTACGACTACGTGCAGCCCGACCGGGTGCAGGGCGAGCTCTACTTCACCTATCCGCCGTTCAGCGCGCTGCTGCTGCGCCCGTTCGCGCTGCTGCCGCTGGGCGCCACCGTGACGATCTTCACGGTGCTGACGGGCCTGGCGGTCGTGGTCACCACCCGGTGGCTGCTCGCGCCGGTGATCGCCCGGCACCGCCTGCCGGGTGTGTTCACCCTCACCGTGGCGGTCCTGCTGGTGCTGGCCGTCGAGAGCACCCGCGAGACGATCACCTTCGGTCAGATCAACATGCTGCTGGTCGTGCTGATCCTGGCGGACCTGCTCTTCGCCGTACCCCGGGCGAGCCGGTGGGCCGGCGTGGGCGTCGGGCTGGCGACGGCGCTCAAGCTCTTCCCGGGCATCTTCATCGTCTACCTGCTGGTCACCCGCCGGTGGCGGGCGGCGGCGGTGGCGAGCGTGACGGCCGCCGCCGCGACCCTGCTCGCCGCGGCGATCGCGCCGCGTGACTCGTGGCGGTTCTGGACCCACGAGCTGTGGGCGACCGACCGGGTCGGCCGCACCGACTACACCGGCAACCAGTCGCTGTTCGGCCTGCTCAGCCGCATCACCGCGCCGGAGAAGCCGAACCAGCTGGTCTGGCTGCTGCTGGTGGCGGTCGTCGCCGGGTACGGGCTGTGGCGCGCTGCGCGGGCCGCCCGCGCCGGGGACCCGCTCACCGGCCTCGCCCTGACCGGGCTGGTCGGCGCGCTGGTCAGCCCCATCACCTGGACCCACCACATCTACTGGTTCATCCCGGCGGTGGTGGTGCTGGCGGACGCGGCGCTGAGCGCCGACCCCGCGAGCGGCGAGGGCGCCCGCCGGCGACGTCGGCTGGTGGCGCTCGCCGTCGGCACCTCCGCCCTCATCGTGTACGGGGTGGTGACCTTCCACGACTGGGGGATCGCCCCGGTGCGTACGGACTCACCGGGCGAGTTCCTGGTGCGCAACACGTACGTGCTGCTGAGCCTCCTGCTGCTGGTGATCCTGCCGGTGCGGCGGGAGGGCGGCGAGCCCCGCCAAATGGACACTCTTCCCAAGTAGCCTCGTTCATCGCTAATCTGGTCGCAACTACCTTAGACGACTCTCGGGTAGCACCGATCCCCCGGTGAGGACGGCCCTCCGCGTCGGCAGCGCGGAGGGCCGTCCGCCGTCTCGGCCACCCCCTCGGGACGCAGGCGCCGTCCCGCACCCCGGACCGCTGCCCGCAGCGCGAGGCGGCGCGGACGCGAGGTCAGCGCGGGTCGTCGGGCGACTGCGGGACGTCGTCGGAGGCGGCGGGGCGGCGGCCCTCCGCGGCGACCGGGCCGGCCGTCTCCTCGGCGGCAGCGGGCGGCCAGGCCAGGGTGAGGTTCACCTCCGGCGGCCGGAGCGCCGGGTCGTCTCCGGCGAGGTCGGCGAGCGTCGCGGGGCGGCGGGCGGGCACCGGCCCGATCGCCGGCCGGTCCCCCGTGGGAGCGGCGCCGACCGAGGCGAGCTGACGACCGGCGACGCGGGACCGGTCGCTGTCCCGGGTCGGCTGCGCGCCGAGGCCGCTGAGCGAGGTCACCCCGAGGCGGCCGGCGAGCACCGGAACCTGGTCCGGCTCGACCACGAAGACCACCTCGCGGGGGCGCACCGGGCGCAGCAGGAGCAGGGCCAGCGCCACCGCCAGCACCCCGCCGGCCAGCAGCCCGGCGGTCGCCGGGGCGGTCCAGCCGGCGCGCAGTCCCGCGCGCAGCTCCAGGCTCAGGTCGGCCCGCCCGTCGGGGCGCATCACGACCAGGCTCAGCCGCCGGTCGGCCAGCTCCGCCGGGGTCCACTCCAGCGCGCCGATCCCCTCGCGTACCCAGAAGGGCTGGCCGATCGGCGCCGCTGACGGCGCGGGACCGACGGACGGCGCGGGACCGACGGACGGCGCGGGACCGGCGGGCTGCAACCGGACCGGCAGCGGTCCCCGGGCCAGCGCCACCCGGCGCACCTCGGCGTGCGGGACCGGGTCGAGCCAGCGCCGCACCTCGTCGGCGGGGGCCAGCCCGACGAACGCCGGGCCGTCGGGCGTCCGGGCGTCCAGCCGGAGCCGGGCCTGCCCGGCGCGGGCGAACGGCGCCTCGGCCCGCAGCAGCTCGTCGACGTCCCGGACGACCACCGCGTGACCGGGGGTCTGCACGGTCTCGAACCGGGCGCTGAAGGCCCCACCCGGGTCGGCCTGCCGGCTGAGCAGCGCGAGCGCCCCGCCGGCGAGCAGTGCCGTGATCCCGACCGTCAGCAGCAGCATGGCGGCGAGCACCCGCACGAACCGCATTCGTCTCGTCCCCCTCCGTAGCCGGATACCCGGCCGACCTTACCGACGCGGGGCGACCGATCAGCGGATATCCACGGCACGGGTCAGGAAAGCAGCCGGCCCGTCGGATGGTCCGACGGGCCGGCGAGCGGTACGGGTCACACCTGCGACGTCGGCGTCCGCCGCGTACGCGAGAACGCGAGCCCGCCCAGCAGCAGGCCGCCCACGCCGGCGACCAGGCCGGCGACCGCGAGCCCGGTGGCCACGCCGTCGCTCTCGTCGTCATCGTCGTCGGCCTGCGGCGCGGCTGCACCGGTGGGGGCGGTCGGGGCGGTCGACGGCGAGGCCGCCGTGAGGGCGAGCACCGGGGCGGGGCTCTCCGGCTCCTCGCCGCCGGGGAGCGGCTCCTCGATCCACCGCTGCACGTTGCCGTCGGAGTAGGTCTGCAACGTCTTGAAGACCATCGTCTCGACCTGCGGCAGCGGCCCCATCGAGACCGGGAACTCCTGGAACTGGCCGGGCTTGACCGCCGCGTTCCCGGTGGCCGTCCAGGTGAGCTTGGAGACGACCTCGCTGAGCTGGCTGCCGTGCACCTCCACCGGCGGGTCCACCTTGCGCTTCTCCACCGCCACCGTCCAGCCGGGCACCGGCATCGTCGACACGGAGCCGACGGGCGCGTTCTCCGGCAGCACCACCTCCAGCTTCGTGGTGGAGGCCGTGTCGCTCTCGTTCGGCACCCGGAAGGCGAACCGGCCGTAGCCGCCCTGGGTGGCCTCCTGCGGGTTGACCGTGACGTGGGCGGAGGCGGGCGCCGCGAAGCCGAGGACGGCGGTGGCGACGGCGCCGAGCGCCAGGGCGGCGGCGGCGCTTGCGGTACGCCGGTGACGGGTCATGGTGCGAGCCTTCCTGTTACCTGATCGGCACGGTGGCGGTCACCGTGGCCTGGTCGATGTCCGACGTACGGACGGTGACGCGCAACTGCCACTCCCCCGCCGCCGGGAAGTTGATCTCGCCGGTGGCGTGGTTGTCGGTGAGCGGCAGCAGCGGGACCTGGATGGGTTCGATCCCCGCCGTCGGCAGGGCGACCGTGGCCCGCCACTCCACCACCGGCTGCGGCCGGTTGTCCTTGGTGTACGCGTAGAAGTGCACGGTGTTGTTGCCCCGCTCGGCCGGGTCCAGCTCGACCTGGAGCGAGAAGTTCGGGCTGGAGAGCGTCGTGGAGAAGTAGCCGCCCGTCGAGCCGGCCACGTCGGCGCCGGCGGTGCGGGCCGGGGTGGTCTGCACCAGGACGGCGGAGAGGCCGAGGACCACCGCCGTGATCGCCAGCTCCGCCCAGACCGCCCGCCGCATCGACGTCGGCCGGCCGGCCGCGGTGCGCCGGCGCACCAGCTGCCGCGAGTACGCGGCCACCGCGATCACCAGCACGAAGAGCCCGATCTTGCCCAGCACCAGCCGCCCGTAGGTGGTGTCGACCAGCGCGCGGGGGGTGGCCACCTCGATCAGTGCCTGGACGGTGCCGGCGAGCAGCAGCGCCGAGACGGCCAGCGCCGCCCAGCGCGACCAGATCGGCAGGATCGCGCCCAACTCCCGCTCGTCGGCCCGGGGCAGCAGGAAGGCGGCGAGCATCACCAGCCCGCCCATCCAGACCGCCATGCCGCCCAGGTGGACCGTGTCGACGACCACGGAGACCGCCGGGGCGGGCGAGGCCGCCGGGTGCCCGGCCAGCGGCCAGGTCACCAGTGCCGCCGCCCCGAGCACGCCCAGGATTACCAGGTCGCTCCGCTCGACCGGCCCCGCCATCAGGGGCCGGAGCAGGAACGCCGCCGCGGCCAGCAGACCCAGCCGGATCAGGTGCGCGGCGCCGAAGGAGCTGCCGAGCACGTCGCTCAGCCCCTCGCCGGTCACGTCGAACACGTCGCCGCCGGCGGTGTAGGGCACCTGGAGCAGCAGGTTCGCCGCCGTGGAGACCGCCAGCAGGCCGAGCCCCGCCCAGGCCAGCCGGGCCGGGCCCCGTCGGGGCAGCCGCCGGGGCCAGAGCGCGGCGAGCACCAGCGCCGCGCCGACGAGCAGCAGCAGGCCGGCGTAGCCGGCGTACTTGGCGACCTTGACCGCGTTGCCGACGACCGGGTCGGCCCGGCTGTCGTCCCCGCTGTCCACCGGGGGCGTCGAGGGCGCGCCGACGGAGTAGGTGAACGCGCCCGAGACGGGGTGGCTGTCGGCGGAGATGACCCGGTAACTGACCAGGTACGTGCCGCGCGCCCCGGCCGGGTCGACCGGGACGGTGACCACGGTGCCCTCGAAGGTGGGTTCGCCCCGGTCCGCGCGGGAGCCGTCCGGCGCGATCACCCGGATCTTGCCCGGCACCTTGCGCACCGACTCGCTGAACGTCAGCACGACCTCCGCCGGCCCGTTCGACACCACCGCCGAGGCGATCGGGCTGCTGCTCACCAGCACCGCGTGGGCACTGGCGGGCCCGGCGGGGGCGATCAGCAGTGCGACGACGGTGACCAGCAGCCCGGCGGTGGCGATCAGCCGGGCGGTCCAGCGGCGGTTGGCGACACTCATGCCGGCAATGCTCTCGAATCCGACGGGTCCGGCGCGACTTTGACCATGCCCGGGACCGCCGGCACCCGCGCGCCCGGCCCGGCCGGCGTGATGTCAGCCATGGCGGGCCAGGAGTGCGGACGACGGCCGGCGGCCCGGCTCGTCGCTGACCCGTCCCAGCGCCCACAGCAGCCCCGCCTGCACCACGGCGGCCAGGTGGCCGACCTCGTGCACCAGGGCGGTCGTCGAGTTGGCGATGTCCACCGCGCTGGTGCCGGCCAGGCAGACCGCCAGCACCAGCGCGACCGGCACGAACGCGCGGGCCCGCTCGGGCCGCCACGCGGCCAGCGCGAAGCCGACGGCCAGCGCCACGTCGAAGGAGGCCATCTCGCGGCTGGTGTGCGGGTCGACGGTCACGCCCAGCCCGGCGAGCAGCATCGGCAGGGCGATCGACAGCTGGGCGACCGCGGCCACCGCGACCGCCACCCGCAGCACCTGGCGGCGGGCCGCCCGGGCCGCCGCCCGCGTGCGCCCGGGCGCCAGCGGATCGGCGGCGACCGCTGCCAGCACCGACGCGGTCAGGTCGGGCACCGCCACCGCCTGCACCCGGACCAGCCGGGTCACCTGCTCGGCCCGGGCCCGCCAGGCACGGCAGCCGGGGCAGCTCTCCGCGTGCGCGTCCAACACCGCCGGCACCGCCAGCGGGTCCTCGCCGTCCAGCCGCGCCGACAGCGCCGCGCGTACGTCGTCGCATGTCATGTGGGGGTAGTCGTGTGGTGCGGCGGAATAGTTCCCGAGGTGGCGCAGGCCATGGAAGGGCCGAAGGACCCTCCCGGGCCCGGCCCCGCCGCGTAACCTGGACTGTCGTGATCCCCGCCCCGCGCGAGACCTCCGCCGCCGGCCCGACCGGTGACGCGGGCGCCGCTGCGCGGGAGTCGGCGACCGAGTGGGCGCTGGCCGCCCGCGACGGGGACCCCGTCGCCCAGGCCGCGTTCGTCCGGCTGACCCAGGCCGAGGTGTGGCGCTTCACCGCCGCGCTGGTCGATCCGGACAACGCGGACGACCTGACCCAGGAGACCTACCTGCGGGCCTTCCGGGCGCTGCCGGCGTTCGAGGGCCGCTCCAGCGCGCGCACCTGGCTGCTGGGCATCGCCCGCCGGACCTGCGCCGACCACCTGCGTACGGTCGTCCGTCGCCGCCGGCTCGGCGAGCGGCTCGCCGCCGACGCCTGGACCGACCGGTCGCACCCGGACCCCGCCGGTCAGTTCGGCGCCGCCGACCTGGTCCGCCGGCTGCCGGCGGAGCGACGCGCGGCGTTCGTGCTCACCCAGCTGCTCGGCCTGTCGTACGCCGAGGCCGCCGCCGTGGAGGGGGTGCCGGTGGGCACCATCCGCTCCCGGGTGGCCCGGGCCCGCAACGACCTCGTCGAGGCGGTCGGCGACGCCCTCGCCGGATGACCGGGAACTTCCGCCGGGGACGGGACGACCAATGATCGTGACCGCACCGCACACCCGGGTCGCCCGCTGGCCCGCCGTCCGTCCCTGGCTCGGTGTCGCCGCCCGGCTGGGCCTGGCCGCCGTGTGGCTGTTCGCCGGCGGCAGCAAGGTCGGTGACCTGGCCGCCTCCGGCCGCGCCGTGAACGCCTACCAGGTCATGCCGTACGACCTCGCCACGGTGATCGGCGCGGCGCTGCCCTTCGTCGAGCTGGCGCTGGGCGTACTGCTGCTGCTCGGGCTGGCCACCCGGCTCTCCGCCGGGGTCTCCACGGCGCTGCTGGTGGTCTTCGTCGTCGGCATCGTCTCCGCCTGGAGCCGGGGCCTCGCCATCGACTGCGGCTGCTTCGGCTCCGGCGGGGAGCTCGCCGAGGGCCAGACCCCGAGCTACCTCCCGGAGATCCTCCGGGACCTGGGATTCCTGGCACTGGCCGGGTT
This sequence comes from Micromonospora sp. NPDC023633, assembly GCF_040640035.1. Classification (NCBI taxonomy): domain Bacteria; kingdom Bacillati; phylum Actinomycetota; class Actinomycetes; order Micromonosporales; family Micromonosporaceae; genus Micromonospora; species Micromonospora sp. NPDC023633. Next base: position 23,737 of record NZ_JBFABB010000006.1, read on the forward strand.
CCTGCTGATCTGGCCCCGCACCCCCGTCTCGGTTGACGGCTGGCTGGCGGGGGACGCATCCGTGGAGGACGAGGATGAGTAGTCGCAAGGGGCAGAAGGGCGCCGCCCGGGTGGTCCGCGAGCAGTTGGCCCGGGAGCAGCGGCGCAAGCGGACGCTCTGGGTCTCCGTGGCCGCCGTGGCCGTCCTGGTCGTCGCCGGCCTCATCGGCTGGAGCGTCTACTCCAGCCAGCGCTCCGACGACTTCACCCCGCCGACCGGCTCGAACGAGGCCGGCACCGGGATCGTCGCCGGCTCGGGTCCGGTCACCGTCGACATCTACGAGGACTTCCTCTGCCCGGCCTGCAAGCAGTTCGAGCAGGCCAGTGGCCCGACGCTCGACCAGCTCATCAGCGAGGGCAAGGTGCGGGTCGTCTACCACCCGGTGGCGTACCTGAACCGCTTCTCCAGCACCCAGTACTCGACCCGGTCGTCGGCCGCCTCCGGCTGCGCGGCGGAGGGCGGCCGGTACCGGGAGTACGCCAAGGCGCTGTTCGACCGGCAGCCGCCGGAGGGCGGCGCGGGGCTCAGCGACGAGGAACTGACCGACATCGCGGCGGGCACCGGCATCGACCGGGACGGCTTCGCCTCCTGCCTGCGGGAGGGCACCTTCAAGCCGTGGACCGAGCACGTGACGGAGGAGGCCAGCAAGGCCGGCATCACCGGCACCCCGACGATCCTGGTCGACGGCGAGGAGATCGCCGACCGCAGCCCCGAGGGGATCAAGGCGGCGGTGGAGGCGGCCGGCAGGTGATCCGCGACCTGGTGACCCGCGCCGGCCTGGTGCTCGCCGGCGCGCTGACCGCGACGGCCGCGTTCGCCGCGCCCGCCGCCGCGCACGGCGCCGACGCCCCCGACGGCACCGACTACCGCACCGAGGTGAGCGCCGTCGCGCCGGCCCGCCCCGGACTGACCGTACGGGTGGTCGAGGCGGGCGCGCGGCTGGAGCTGACCAACACCGGCGACCGCGCCGTCGAGGTGCTCGGCTACTCCGGCGAGCCCTACCTGCGGGTCGGCCCCGACGGGGTGTACGAGAACGTCCGCTCCCCCGCGACGTACCTGAACCGGACCATCGCCGGGGACACGCGGCTGCCGGCCGAGGCGAACCCGGCCGCCGCACCGGACTGGCGGCGGGTCGACGGCTCCTCCACCGTCCGCTGGCACGACCAGCGGGCGCTCTGGCGGGAGTCGGCACCGCCCCCGCAGGTGCGTGCCGCCCCCGACCGGGAGCACCGGGTGCGGGACTGGACGGTGCCGCTGCGCGCCGGCACCGAGGCGGGGGAGATCCGCGGCACCCTCGACTGGGTGCCGCCGCCGGACGCGTACGTCTGGTGGGTGGTCGCCACGGTCGGGCTGCTGGCCGTGGGGGCGCTCGGGCTGTTACCGGCCCGGTCTCAGCCGGGCGCGCGGGCGCTGGCCGGGCTCGGCGCGCTGCTGGTCCTCGGCGGGGTGGCCGCGGTGGTGTTCACCGTGGGCCGGGAGCTGGACGCGGGCGCGCGGGGCGTCGGCGGGGTGCTGACCGGCCTGCTGGGCGGGCAGGTCTGGGCGCTGCTGACCGGGCTCGGCGCCGTCGCGGCGGGGGTCTTCGCGCTGGCCCGCCGGCCGGCCGCCGACTTCGCGCTGGCGCTGGCCGGGGCCTGCCTGGCGCTCTTCGCCGGGGTGGCGAACGCCGCCGTCTTCGCCCGCGCCGTCGCCCCCGTGCCCTGGCCGGCGTCGACGGCCCGGATCCTGGTCGCCCTGATCCTCGTCGCCGGCGCGGGCGCCACCGCGGCCGGCGCCCTCCGCCTGCACGCCACCTCCCGCCCCCCACACCCCACCCCGCACCCTCCCCCCACCGCGCGCGTCGATCATGGAGTTGTGGTGGGTGACGAACCAGAGCGGAACAGGCCCGATCGGGCACCATGAGTGCATGATCGACGCCGCTGCACGCGCGCCCGCCGCTCGGCCGGCGCGCCGGCCGGGGGCGGGCGGGGGCGGCGGTAGGGTCGTGCCATGACCGCGCCCGACCGCCTCTCCCCCGGTGACCCCGCGCCGGAGTTCAGCCTCCCCACCGACACCGGCGAGACGCTCTCGCTGGCCGACCTGCGCGGCCGCAAGGTCGTCCTGTACGCCTACCCGGCGGCCATGACGCCCGGCTGCACCAAGCAGGCCTGCGACTTCCGCGACTCGCTCGCCTCGCTCCAGGCGGCCGGCTACGAGGTCGTCGGCATCTCGCCCGACAAGCCGGAGAAGCTGGCGAAGTTCCGCGAGCGCGACGCCATCACCTTCCCGCTGGTCGCCGACACCGACAGGTCCGTGCTGACCGCGTACGGCGCGTACGGCGAGAAGCAGTCGTACGGCAGGACGGTGACCGGCGTGATCCGCTCGACCTTCGTGATCGACGCCGAGGGCAGGATCGAGCGCGCGCTCTACAACGTCAAGGCCACCGGCCACGTCGCCAAGCTGCGCCGGGACCTCGGGCTGGACTGAGGTCGCCGCCGCACCGGGGCCGAGCCCTTCGAGGCCCGGTCGCGCGCCGGCCGGGCACCCCGGCGGCCGGCCGCGTGGCCGGGCCCACCACCGATGCGGCGGAACACTCTAGACTCAGCGGGTCGGCGGGAGTGGCGTAACGGCAGCCGCGGTAGGTTTAGGTCCTATTGTCCGAAAGGACGTGGGGGTTCGAATCCCCCCTCCCGCACCGAGCACCCTGTCACGCGCGTCACGATCACGGGTCCGCGCGGGGCCCGCGCGGTCAGGATTACCGGGTGAGCCTGCGCTTCGTCCTCGATCCCGAACTGACCCCCGAGTTGCGGGAACGGATCGTCGCCCTCTGGGTCGACGTCACCAACGCCGGCGGCGCGGTCGGGTTCGTACCGCCGGTCACCGCCGCCGACGTCCGGCACACGGCGGACCCCACCTTCGCCGGCATCGCCGAGGGCCCGGACCGCCTCCTCCTGGGGTACGCGGGCGAGCGGCTCGTCGCCGCGCTGATCTTCTGCGACAACCGGTTCGACCTGAAGGCGCACTGGTGCGTGCTGAAGCGGGTGATGGTCCACCCGGACACCCAGGGCCACGGGTACGGCGCCGCGCTGATGCGCGAGGCCGAGCGCCTCGGCCGCGGGATGGGCTGGGAGGCGCTGCACGTCACCGTGCGGGACGGGCTGGGGCTGGACCGGTTCTACCGGCGACTCGGCTACCGGGAGGTCGGTCGGCTGCCCGGCGCGCTGCGGGTCGCCCCCGGCGACGACCGCGACGAGGTTCTCATGTGGCTGGCCCTCGCCGCCCCGCCGGCACCCGCGGGCTGAGCCAGGCCGCCGCAGCCGCGAGCGCCGCGACCCCGCCGGCGGCGAGCCAGCCGCGGGCCCGGGAACGTGGCGCGCGGCGGCGGCCGGGGGCACGCACGTCTGCCGTGGGAGCGGGAGACCGAGGCGGATGACACCGGCTCACGAGGGGGAGCCGGGCACGAGCAGATCGCCCACCGCGATCCTGCCCGTCTCCTCGGGAACCAGGTGCAGTCCGAAGAGGAGCTTCTGACCGACCTTGCGGTGCCGGGCGAGGGTGCGCAGCGGTTCCTTCCCGCGTAGCCCCGTCTCCTGGTCGGTGGTGGTGACCACGCAGCGGTCGCACGGCCCGGCGGCCCGGAAGCGGACGCCGCCGATGCGCAGCCGGCGGCCTACCCAGTCGTCCTCGGCCCAGGCCGGCGCGCCCTCCACCACCAGGTTGGGACGGAACCGTGCCATCGGCACGGGCTCCTCGCCGGCCTCGGCGAGCCACCCGTTGAGCGCGTCGAGCGAGGCGGCGGAGGCCAGCAGCAGCGGGTAGGCGTCGGCGAAGCTGACCCGGTCGCCGGTGTCGTGCTCCCGGTCCCCCGCCGGGATGTGCCGGGCCGGTCGCGCCAGCCAGACCAGCCGGGCGGCACGGCCCAGGAGCGCGCCGACCCAGGCGTCGGCCGCCGGCCCGGCGGGGAGCGCGGGCACCGGCAGCTTCCGGTTGCGGAAGGTCCGCACCGCGACCGGATCGCCGCCGGCCGGCTCGGGCACGTCCAGGTCGTCGTGGCCCTCGGCGCGCAGCAGCAGGCCGCCGTCGTGCGGCGTGGCGTGCAGGGCGACCAGGCGCGTGGTCTCCCGCTGGGTGACGCCGACGCCGTCGGCGTCGACGATCATCCAGCGCCGGTCGCCGGCCAGGCCCCACGGCTCGACGCCCGCGACGTCGTGGTCGCGCCGGTGACAACCCTTGACGGGGTACGTGTGGATGGCGCTCAACCGCATGCGATCACCCTGCCACGGCCCGCGCCCGACCGGTGCCCCGCGCGCCCGACCGGACCCCGCCGCCGAGGTCGTCTCGCCGGGTCCCCTGCCCGAGCGGGGCGACGAATCAGCAAGGGAGCGGGTTCACCAGGCCACGCCGATGCCGTCCCCCGGGTACCAGTGGTTGGCGGGGGTCTCCCGGTAGGCGAGGAACCGCCGGTCGGTGCGCTCGGCGTGCTCGGCGAGGACGTTCGTGACGGTGACGTTGTCGGTGAGCAGGATCGCGCCCGGGGCCAGCCTGCCCTCGACGGCCTCGAACTCGCGCCTCTCGTGGGCCCGGCTGTGGTCGCTGTCGTGCAGGAAGAGGTCGACCGGCCGGTCCAGCGCGGCGATGGAGGCGATGGAGTCGCCGATGACCAAATCGACCACCTCGGACCAGGGCGCGGTCCGGGCGAGGTAGCCGGCCTCGGGGTTGATGTCCAGCGAGGTGACCCGGCCGGGGTGCCCGTCGGCGGTGTTGCGCAGCAGCGCGGCGGCGAGCACGCAGCTGCCGAGCCCCTTGTCGACGCCGGTCTCGACGACGTGCGACGGCTTCGTGGCGCGCACGATGGCGTACCAGCCGATGCGGCGGGCGTAGCGGACCTGCCGGTCGGCCAGACCCCGGCGGGCGGCGCCGGCGGTGGCGGACTCGATGTGCCGGCGCAGCACGTCGTCCGACTCGATCTCGGCGAAGTACGCGCGGACCTGCTTCACGGGCACGTCGCAGACCACGCTGACGAACCAGGCGAGGTGGTGCCGGCTCAGCTTGGTCAGCTCGTACGTGTAGTTGTGGTGCTCCCGGGAGGTGACCAGCCAGCGGGCCGAGGTGCGCAGCACCTTCGCGTCGTGGCGGGCGACGCGGGCCAGGCGCTTGGGGAAGGCCGCGACGGGGGCGAGGGGGGTGCGGGCGATGGCCCGTCGAAGCTTCGTTGCGTCCACGGAAGGGTTCTACCAGCCGGAAGCGAACAGGTGTAGGGGAAAGCTCCGTCGGCCCGTAACGAGGTGGACGGTGTGCGACGAGATGGGACGGGTCGGCACGGATGGGGACCGTCACCAGCCGGATGAGGGTACGCGCACACCCCGGCGGATAAGTAGCATCGCCGCCATGCCAGTTCCACAACAGTTCGTCGAGCCGAATCCGGTCGCCGACCAGACCGAACGTCAGCCGGGGAAGCACGCGAAGCCTCGTCGCCGGTGGCGGCGCGTCGCCCTCATCAGCCTGCTGGCGGTGGCGCTGCTCGGCGGCGGCGGCATGATCGCCGGCGGGCTCTACCTGCGTTCGGTGGAGTCGGACATCGAACGCGTCGACGCCTTCGCGGACGTTCCCGAGGAGGGCCGTCCGCAGACGGTGGCCAAGGGCGCGATGAACATCCTGATTCTGGGCAGCGACACCCGCGACCCGGAGAGCGCGTCGGGTTCCCGCACGGACACGATCATCCTGGCCCACCTGCCGAAGGACCGGTCGAGCGCCCAGCTCATCTCGATCCCCCGGGACACCTGGGTCCCCGTGCCCCGGTCGAAGGACGGCAACCAGGGCGGCCGGGACGCGAAGATCAACGCCGCGTACGCGTGGGGTGGCGTGCCGTTGATGGTGCAGACCGTCGAGAAGTTCACGAGCGTGCGGATCGACCACGTCATGATGGTCGACTTCGCCGGCTTCAAGGAGATCATCGACGCCCTGGGCGGCATCGACATCAACGCGGAGAAGACCTTCACCTCGATCCACCCTCCGTTCCGCACCTTCCGGCAGGGTGTGCAGCGGATGGACGGTGAGACGGCGCTCGACTACTCGCGCCAGCGCAAGCAGTTCCCGGACGGGGACTTCGCCCGCATCCGGCACCAGCAGCAGGTCATCAAGGCGATCCTGGACCGCGCCGTGTCCGGGGGCATCGTCACGAACCCGGGAAAGTTGAACTCCTTCGTCAAGGCGACGTCGAACGCGGTGTCGGTGGACGAGAACATGTCCCTGTTGGGCATGGCGACCGACCTGCGTGGCCTGCGCGGCAACAACCTGCGCTTCATCACCAGCCCGACGAAGGGCACCGGTCGGGTGGGTAGCGAGAGCGTCGTGTTCGCGAACACCGACAAGGCCAAGTCCTTCTACGACGCCGTCCGGCGCGACGCCGTGGCGGAGATCCTGAACGCCGGAAAGTAGGAGGTCGGACTGCCTTCCCGGCTCTGGTGACGCGCGCGTACCGGTCGTATCCTTCGTTCGCCTCGAAGCTGCCGCGCGCCGCCGGGGCAGTCAACGGGGAAGGACCCACCATGTCCAGGCAACAGGCGATGGACCACGACGCCACCACGACGCAGCGCGATGACGTGGCGGCACGAGGCATGAGGGCGGGGATGCGCAGCGGGGCCGACGCCGGAGGCGGTGCCACCGGAGCGCTGCCCACCTCCGCGCCGCCGGCGGGCGGTCAGGCGGGCGACGGCGCGCCCCGCCCCGGCCTCGACGTGACGGCGGTGCTGCCGTACGCCAGTTCCCGTGCGTCCACGCGCACCCGCGGGCTGCGGGCCTGGATGATGACGGCGCCCGTCGACGTGGCCGCCCTGCTGGCGCCCCTGCTGATCAGCCTCCAGTACTGGCGCGGGACGCTGGCCATGGCCGGCCTGACGGTCGCCATCTTCGCGGCGGGCGGGCTCTACCGGGCCCGTCGCCACGTGAGCATCCTCGACGAGCTGCCGAGCCTCTGCGGGCGGCTGCTCGCGTCCGCGGCCGTGGTCACCATCGTCGCGGCACTGCGGCACGACTCGGCGGAGTACGTGGGCGGGTTCGCACGAGGGGTGATCATCGCGGCCGGGCTGGTCCTCGTCGGTCGCGCCTTCTCGCGGGAGTTCGCCACCATCGCGCGCAAGCGTCGCTGGGTGGAGCACAACGCCATCATCATCGGCAGCGGGCCGATCGCCGTGGAACTCGCCCGGCTGCTGCGCCGCTACCCCCAGTACGGGCTGCGCTTCGTCGGCTGCGTCGACTCCACGCACCCGCAGGTGCCGGCGGCGCTCCCCCTGATCGGCACCCTGGACCAGCTGGAACCGCTCGTCCGGATGGTCGAGTGCGACGTGCTCATCATCGCGGACCCGAGCTGCCCGGAGCTGACCCTGATGGAGGTCCTCCGCCAGCCGCGCAGCGCGAGCTGCGACCTGTGGGCCGTGCCACGGCTCTGGGGCTCCCGCTCGCACGGCGACCACATCGGCGCGATCCCGATCGTCAAGGTCGGCGACATCACCCTGTCCGGGCCCCGTTGGGCGCTCAAGCGTGCGTCGGACATCCTCTTCGCCGCCACGGCGTTGCTGCTGCTGAGCCCCGTCCTCCTGCTCTGCGCGATCGCGACGCTCCTCGACGGCGGCCCGGGCATCTTCTTCTACCAGGAACGGATCGGCCGCCACGGCAAGCCGTTCCACATCATCAAGTTCCGCTCGATGCGCCCCGTCGACGAGCACGAGTCGCAGACGAACTGGTCGATCGCGCACGACCAGCGGGTCGGCCCGATCGGCCGCTTCATGCGCCGCACGTCGCTGGACGAGCTGCCGCAGCTCTGGAACATCCTGCGCGGCGACATGAGCGTGGTCGGGCCGCGCCCCGAGCGGCCGTACTTCGTCGAGAAGTTCTCCGCCGAGTACCCCAACTACGCCATGCGCCACCGGGTCGCGGTGGGGCTCACCGGGCTGGCGCAGGTCAGTGGCCTGCGCGGCGACACCCCGATCTCCGACCGGGCGCGGTTCGACAACTACTACATCGAGAACTGGTCGCTGTGGCTCGACGCTAAGGTGCTCATCCGGACGGTGTCCGAGGTCTTCCGCGGTGGTGGTCGCTGAGCCGTTGAGTGGGGCCGTCCGCCGACGGCCCGCCCGACCGGGGATGCCGTGGGCACCGTGGCCCCGGACCTCACCGTCTGCCGTTTACTGTGCGCGCTCGCCGTCAATCGCGCGCCGAGTGCTTGGAGAGTCAATTGCCGGACGTTTCGGTCGTGATCCCGACCACGGGCAGGCCCAGCATCGCGGAGGCGGTGCTGTCCGCGCGCGGGCAGCAGGGGGTGTCCGTACACATCGTCGTCGTCTGCGACCTGGCCGAGGTCCCCGCGTCCGTGCGGGAACTGCGGGCGCACGTGGACGAGATCGTGTGCACCGGCGGGGGCCGGCGGGGCTCGCACGCGCGCAACCTCGGGGTCGCGCACGCCGCCCCCGGCAGCCACGTGGCGTTCCTGGACGACGACGACACCTGGCTGCCGACGAAGCTGGCGACGCAGGTGCCGGTCGTCGACCGGCTGGCCGCCGAGGGCTGGCTGCCCGTCGTGTCGTCCCGGATCCTGCAACGCAAGGCCGGCGCCGCTCCCCTGCCGACCGCCGCCCCGGAGACGCTGATCGCCGACGGCATGCTGCCCGAGGACTACCTCTTCCGCCGCCGGCACCTCGGCGTCGGCCGCCAGTCACTGCCCACCTCGACCCTCGTGACGACCCACGAACTGGCCACCCGGTGCCCGTGGGACGAGACGCTGCCCCGGCACCAGGACTGGGACTGGCTGGTGCGGGCGGCACGCCTGCCCCGCGCGAGGATCGTGCAGGTGGAGGAGGCCACCGCCGTCTACACCGTGGGCAGCCCCGGCTCCATTTCCGCCCGCGCGGACTGGCGCCAGTCGTGGGAGTGGGCCAAGCGGTGGGAAGGCGTGTGGTCCCCGGAGACCTTCTCCGACTTCATCGCCGCGCAGACCCTCCGCTACGCGCTGCAGGCCCGCGACGGACAGGGCGTACGGGAGATGGTGCGCGCCATCCGCCGCAACTCGCCGCCGTCGGCCCGCAACGCGGTGCTGGCCGCGCTCGGCCTCGTGCCGCGGGCCACCCTGGAGCGCGTGGCGATGCGCAAGTCCCGCGTCGCCGCCGGTGCCCGCCCGAGCGACGGAGCCCGCTGATGCGTCTGCACTTCGTGCTGCCCCAGCTGGAGCCCTTCTACGGCATGGAGCGGGCCGCCGCGCTGCTCATGCAGGGCCTGCGGGCGCAGGACGTGGAGGTCTCCGCGACCGTCATGTCGCGGGGGATCCCGGCCGGCCTCGGTGACCTGCCGATCGACACCCTCAACCTGGGGTCCCGGATCACCCGCCTGATGGAGGCGGTGCCGCCGCTGCGTCGACGGTTGCAGGGCCTGCCGGCCGACGTCGAGATCGTGGCCAGCGGCCTGTGGGGAACCGTGCCGGTGGGCGCGGCGCTCGCCGGGTCCGGTAGGAGCTTCGTGGCGTGGGAACACTCCCTGCTCCCGGAGCGGCTGCGCATCGACCGGAGGGTGCGGACCCTCGCCCGGGTCACCCGGGTCGGCGCACTGCGGCCCCGGCTCGTCGTCGCCGTCTCGGAGGGCGTCGCGCGGACCGTGCGGCACCTCGCACCGGGGCAGCCCGTCGTCACCATCACCAACCCGATGCCGCTCACCCCGTTCGTCCCGCCCCGGGCCGTCGTCGACCCCCGCAGGATCCAACTCCTCACCACCGCGGCGTTCCGCCCGTACAAGAACCACTCCTGCGCCCTGTCCGCCCTCGCTCTCCTGCCGGCGGCCTACCACCTGACGCTGGCCGGCGACGGCGAGGAACGCGAGCTGCTCGAGAACCAGGCGCGTGACCTGGGCCTGGCGGGCCGCGTGACGTTCCTGGGCCGGGTTCCCGGCGTCGGCGCTCTCCTCGCCGAGGCCGATCTGCTGGTGCACCCCTCGCGAGCCGAGACGTTCGGGTTCAGCCTGGTCGAGGCGGCCGAGGCCGGCCTGCCCGTCGCCACGCTGCCGGTGCCCGCGCTGGACGAGCTGATCCCGACGCTGGTGCCGGGGACGCTGGCGGCGGCGCCCACCCCTGAGGCGCTGGCGGAGGCGGTGCGGCGGATGACGCAGCACGAGCGTCCCACCCACGCCGACTTCGAGAAGGCCTGGCACGCCCGCTGCGCGGCCCTCGATCCCGCCGTGGTGAGCCGTCGGTGGGTGGAGGCGTTGCAGCGGTGACGCTCGCCCAGGGCACGGCCGGATCCGTGGCGGCCCCCGACGGCGTCCGGCCCCGATCGCACCGGCGGAGGTCCTCCCTGTCCGGCCGGGGCGACGGCTTCCTGCGCAAGTCCGGGAAGTTCTTCACCGGGACCCTGCTGCGCACCATCGCGCAGGGCGCGCTCTTCGTTCTCCTCGCGCGGGAGATGCCGATCGACACCTACGGGTTGTTCGTCGGCATCACCGCGCTCGTCGCCGTGGTGTCGCCGTTCGCCTCGGCCGGCGCGCCGAGCCTGATCTTCCAGAGCTACGCCGACTCGCCGTCCGACTGGCCCCGGCACCTCGCCCGGGGCCTGCTGCTCACCCTCGTCTTCGGGGCGGGCGCGACGGTCCTGGTGACCGCCGCGGGGGTCGCCATCTGGGGCGCCCAGGTGAGCGTGGTCGCGGTCGCCTGCCTCGCCTTCGCCGACCTGGTGGCGTGGCGGCTCGTCGAGGTCGTGGCCGCCTCGGTCCAGGCCCGGGGCCAGGTCTTCCTCGCCTCGGTCATCCCCGCCCTGCTGCACGTGTGCCGGCTGGCCGGGGCGCTGGCGCTGGGCCTCGCGGCTGCGGAACCGATGACGCTGTACGGCTGGGCGACCCTGTCGGCCGCCATCTCCGGCGTCGTCGGCGTGCTGGTGATCGGGTTCGGGCTGCGCGGCGCGGGCGGATTCGGGTTCGACGTCCGCGGCGCGCTCGGGCAGGCCCGCACCGGGATGCTGTTCGCCGTCGGCCTGTCGGCCCAGACCGTCTACAACGACCTCGACAAGGTCATGCTGTCGCGGCTGAGCACCCCCGAGAGCGCCGCCATCTACGCGGCGGCGTACCGGGTGGTCGACTTCGCGTACACCCCGGGCCGTTCCATGGCGGCGGTCGCGTACCCCAAGTTCTTCGAGGCCGGCCGGGACGGGCCCCGCGCCGCCTTCGCCCTCACCCGGCGGCTGCTGCCGCGCTACCTGATGTTCAGCGCGCCGGCCAGCCTGGCGCTCGTCGCGTTCGCGTGGACGATGCCGTACGTCTTCGGGGCCGAGTTCGCGGCGGCCGAGACGGCGTTGCAGGGGCTGAGCGCGCTGCTCGTGCTGAAGGCGCTGCACTACCTGGCGGCCGACACCCTCTCGGGCAGCCGGATGCAGGGCCGCCGTACGGTGTGTCAGATCGCGGTGGGGGTCGTCAACGCGGGGCTGAACGTCTGGCTCATCCCCGCCTACGGCTGGCAGGGTGCCGTCGTCTCCAGCCTGGTCTGCGACGCGCTGCTCTGCGTGCTGCTGTGGGGCTGCCTCGTCGCCGCCCTCCGCCGGCAGCCACCGGGTGACGCCGTGCCGGCGGCCGGCCCGACGTCCTCGAGAGAAAGGGCCTGAGTTGGTCGGCCTCTTCGGTGTCCTGCTGACGGTGAGCGGGGTCGCGGTGGCCGTCTGGCTGGTGCGCGCCCGACGGCAGGTCACCGCGTCGTTCGGCGGGGACGCCACGGCGGTCGCCCTCATCGGGTTCGCGGTGCTCACGAACGCGGCGCCCGTGCTCGCCGGCGACCGCAGTTCCGCGCTCATCGGGCTGCTGGTGCTGTGCCTGCTGGCCTGGCTGGTCGTGTCGGGCCGCCGCAGCCTGCGCGGCCCCACCGACGTCTGGCGCCGGATCAGCCTGCTGATGGCCGGCGCGCTGCTCGCCTGGTGTTTCGCCGTGGACGCCCTCAGCGGCGCCGGGCTCTACGGCTCGAGACTCGCGGCGTACGGCGCGTCCGCGCTGCTGCTGCTCGCCGTGGCCCTGCTCTCGCATGGCACCGCCCTCACCAGCAGGGCGATGGCCTGGACGGGGCTGGCCGTCCTGTCGGTGATGACGATCCCGACCGTCTTCTCCGGGCAGTCGTGGCGGGCGTGCACCGCCGGAAAGCTGGAGAAGTGCTCGATGGCGGGCGCACTGTTCAAGAGCTTCTACGAGTCCGAGAACTACGTCGCCATGCTCGCGTCGTTCACGCTGGTCGCCAGCCTCTGCGCGATGCGGCGCCTGGCGGCGGTGGCATCGACGTCCTTCTGCCTGCTGATCATCGTCGCCACGGGCTCGCGGACCAGCTACCTGGCCCTCGCCGCCGCCGGCCTCTGGCTGCTGGGCAGCCTCGTCCTCGAACGGTGGCGGAAGTTCCCCCGGATCAGCTTCCCCCTCTGCGTCGCCCTGGTGGTGGCCGCCCTCGGGCTCGCCACCTACCTGACGTGGACCGCGTCGAAGACCACCCTGAGCAATCGCGGCAACATCTGGATGGCCGCCCGCGAGTACATCGCCGGCACGGAGGCGACCGGCGTCGGCGTCTCCAAGTGGTACTACCTGCGGGACGTCGGCGAGGCGCCCACCCACTTCTTCCACTCGGGGTACGTCCTGGTCATCTTCGCCGGTGGCCTGGTGGGGCTGACGCTGTGGGGCCTGTGGGCGGCGACCCTGCTGCACGGCGCCGTCACCGACGGTCGGGCCTTCTCCGCGAAGGCGCCCGTCGCGCTGCTGGTCGTCTACTCGTTCACCGAGGTCGTCTGGAACCCGCTCTCCGTCGACGGGCTGTCGTGGATCTTCGTCGTGCTCGTGCTGACGGCCTCCGCCTCCGCCACGGCGGACCCGGTGCCGGCCCGCGGGCCCGTGGACGCCGCCGACCGGCCGGGCGGACGATGGGCCGCGCTCCGTCGGCTGATGCCCCGGACCGCCGGGCGCCACGCCGCCCTCGGGCGGGGGGCCGAGCCCGCACCCGGTCTCGCGGTGCCGTCCTCATCCGAACGCCACGGCCGCCCTGGCCGGTGGGCAGCCGATCCATCGGGCTCGTACGTCGCTGAGGGACGCCCATGACTGCCGTGATGACCGGTGAGCGGAACGTCGCGCCGGTGCGACCCCACGCCGACGGCAAAGCAAGTTTCCGTCCGGACGTCCAGGGGCTGCGTGCCTTGGCCGTCATCGTGGTCATCCTGGAACATGTCTTCCACCGCCCGGCGGGCGGTTTCGTCGGAGTCGACGCCTTCTTCGTCATCTCCGGATTCCTGATCACCGGCCTGCTCCTCAAGGAGCACGAACGCACCGGGCGGATCTCCTTCGCGGACTTCTACCGCCGCCGGGTCCGACGGATCATGCCGCTGGCGGTGCTGGTCCTCGTGGTCACCTACCTGGCGACGTCGTTGTTGTTCCTCGGTGAGCGGGTCCGATCGACGGCGTGGGACGCCCTCTGGGCCGCGCTGTTCTCCGCCAACTGGCGTTTCGCAGCCGTCGGCACCGACTACTGGCAGACGGATGGGCCGGTCTCCCCACTACGGCACTACTGGTCGCTGTCGGTGGAGGAGCAGTTCTACTTCGTGTGGCCGGTACTGCTGGTGCTGGTGCTGGGCCTCGCCGCGCGGCGTGCCTGGAGTCGCGGCCGGGCCCGGACGGCCGTGGGCATGGTCATGACCGTGGTGGTCGCCGGCTCGATCGCGTTCGCGTTCCGGGAGGTCGCCGACGCTCCCACCGTCGCCTACTTCTCCACCTTCTCCCGGGCATGGGAGCTGGGTGTCGGAGCGTTGCTCGCCGTGGCGATGCCACTGCTGGCCCGGATACCGGCTGCGGCCCGCCCTCTGCTGCAATGGCTGGGACTCACGGGTCTGGTCGTCTCCCTCGCCGTCATCACCTCGCAGACTCCCTTCCCGGTGCCCGGCGCCTTTCTCCCCGTGCTGTCGACGGCACTGGTCATTGGCGGCGGCGTGGGCGGGCAACGGTTGATGTTCCCGCTGACCAACAGGCTCTCCCGTTACGTCGGTGACATCTCCTACTCGCTCTACCTGTGGCACTTCCCGCTGATCATCCTGATCGACGCCGCACTGCCCGATGCCAGCCACGCCGCGCTGCTCGCCCTGGGCGGCACGGTCCTGCTCTCGGTCGCCTCGTACCACCTCGTGGAGGAGCCGGTCCGACGGTCGTCCTGGTTGGAGAGCAGGCGGACGAGGACTCCGCGCCAGCAGACGGGGCGAGGACGGATCCAGCGGGCCGTCACTCTCGTGGCGCTCGCCGCAACGGTGACGGTGGTCGTCACGGTGACCGTCCGGAGCACACCGCCGGAGGCCGCCGCGGAGACCGCCGGGGTCGCGTCCACGGCCGAACTGGCCATCGAGATCGGTGCCGCGCTCGACGCCCGTGGGTGGCCGACGCTGACGCCGTCGCTGGACGGGCTGAGTCAGCACGGTTTCGACCGGGCCGACTCGCAGGGCTGCTCACCGGCAACTCCCCGGGGCAAGGACTGTGCCGCTGTCACGCCCGGCACCGGGAAGTTGGCCGTCGTGGTCGGGGACTCCATGGCGGTCGCGTGGCTGCCAACGATCCGGGGCGCCCTGGAGCCCCGGGGCTGGACGGTGCACTCGTTGACCTACGTGGGTTGCCCGTTCCTCGCGGCAGCCACGACGGCCGGCGACGACAGCATCGTCCGCAGCTGCCCCGGCCACCGGGAGACCGTACGGAGGCTGCTCACCACGCTCAAACCCGACCTGGTGTTCGTCAGCAACGCCTACCGGCAGCGCTTCGTGGCCACGAGCGGCGAACCGTCCCTGCCGCACTGGGAGAACGCCCTGCTCACCGCTCGCCGGGACTGGCTCGGTAACGTCGACAGGATCGTGGCGCTGCAGCCCCCGCCGGCAGGGCCGGACCCGAAGGCCTGCATCACTCGGATCTCCGTGCCCCGTGACTGCCTCGCCTCCGTCTCCTCGGAGTACCGGTCGCACCAGGAGGTCGAGCGTCGGGTCTGGAGCGGGAAGAACGTCTCGTACATCTCCACGACGGACTGGTTCTGCACCGCCAACGGGCAATGCCCGAGCTTCGTGGCCGGGGTGATCGTCCGGCGTGACGCCACCCACCTCACCCCGCAGTACGCCCGCCGGTTGGCGCCGCTGCTCCACAACGCACTGGCCCCCGTCCTCGGGTAGCCGCCGCAAGGCGGTCGATGTCGGGCCGCCGCGGGGAATCAGGTGCCGGCGGCCTCCGGGCGGCCGGCGGCGATCGTCAGGTTGTGGAAGGCCAGCAGCCCCGAGCCCGTGGCGTTGACGATCCACGGCCCCGCCCCGGCGTGGCCCAGGTAGCTCACCCCCGAGACACCGTCCGCCGGGCCGGACAGGGTCAGCACCAGCCGGCCGCCGTCCCGGTACGCGACGCCGGTGACGGTGACGGTGCCGCCGTTGACGCGGAAGTCCGCATGCGCCCCCGGCTGGACCGTGAGCGGGTCGTCGTCGCGCAGCTGGACCACCACCTCGGTGCGCTCGGCGTTGGCGAAGGCCGCCGAGCGCGGGTCGGGGGAGGCGACCCCGTCCCCCGGGCCGCCGTACAGGTCGTGGGCCAGCACGCGGAAGACCCGGTCGCCCAGCTCACGGTAGCCCTGCTCCCAGGCGTAGTGGCAACCCTCGTGGCCGGAGAGGCCGTTGGTGGACAGCACCGTCACGCCGAGGGTGTCGCGCATCCGCCGTTGGGCCTCCCGCAGCTGGCCGGTGCTGCTGTCACCGCAGGGCGAGGTGCGCACCTGGAAGACGTAGTACCGGCTGTCGCCGGGGATGTCGGTGCCGATCTCCCGCCGCCAGTCGCCGAGCAGGGCGGTGAAGCCGGCCACGTGCCGGGCGGCGGCGTCGTCGTCCGACTCGCCCTGGTACCAGAGCACGGCCCTGACCCGCCCGATCACGCCGGCGGCCACCAGACGTTGCCGCAGGCGGCCGTAGTTGGTGGCGAGGTCGCCGGGAGCGGCGTCGTTACGCTGGAAGAACGAGATGGGCTTGCCGTTCTCGGCGCCGTTGAGGACGGCCACCGGCACCTGGTAGGTGTCCGAGAGCCGGTGGGCCATCCGGATGCCCCACTGGCCGACCGAGCCGGGCTGCCGGATCGCCTCGCTGACCGCGTAGTTCCACCCCCGGTCGGACCCGGAGAGCGTACGGTCCGCCGTGGACGATCCGTAGCTGCGGACGAACGGTGACTCCTCCCCCGCGGACGATCCCCGGTACTTCGCGGAGACGGCGTTGGACTGGCCCTGGATGACGTAGACGTCGCCGGCCACGACCCCCTCCCAGAGGCCGACCCGGCGGCTCAGGCCGTCGCCCAGCACGTGCAGTTCGAAGCGGTACTCCCGCAGCGTCGCAAGGATGCGCCGGCGGAAATTGAAGTCCGCGGCGCCGGTGACCGGCAGGGTGTCCTCCCACCCCTCGGCGCCGCTGGTGACCTTCAGGCGTACGGCCCTGACCCGGGTGTCGCGCACCTTGCCGGTGACGAGGACCGCCGCGCCGTTCTCGGCGTCCCTCGGGTACAGCTGCCGGTCGCGGGGGTGCTGGTCGAGGGTGAGCACGGACGGCCGCGCGTACACCGTCAACCGGCGCTCGGTGAAGGCGGCCGCGTTGTCGGACAGCGTCCAGTCGGGGTGGCCGTTCGGGGCGGTGCCGATCCCGAGCGACAGCGTGTTCTTCTTCGAGGTGAACCCGTTGACCGCGAACACCGTCTGCGGGGCGACGGTGGAGGGGCGGGTGGGGGCGACCAGGTGCACCTGGAACGAGCCGTATGCGAGGGCCCCCCGCAGGTCGTCGTCGGCGTCGAAGCGGCCGGCGGAGGCGCCGGGGATCTGGCCGGACGCCCCGACGTTGTACGAGTTGGGCCACATCTCCAGGTAGCCGGGAAGCCCCGTGCCGGTCGTCAGGCCCTCGACGTTGGACGCGATCTCCAGGTCGCTGACCCGCTGCCGCACGATCTGGCCGCCCCGGGTCGGCAGCCCGAGGCGGCGGGCGTCGGTGGTGAACGGCGCCATCGCGGTCCACACCCACTGCCGGCCGGCCGGGCCGGTCAGTTCCAGGCAGTAGCCGACCCGGTCGAAACCGCCGGCCACCTCGGCGGTGCGGTCGAACGCGTACGCCGGGTCGCGGTTCGCCCAGTTGACGCGCTCGGGCAGGTCCATCGCCGCGACGGGGGTGAAGTCGGCCATGCCGGGGACGTTCGCGGCGCACGTCGTGCCGTCCACCGGCGCAGCCGTCGGCCGCGTCGCGTCGCCGCCGGACGCCGACCACGCCGCCTGCGGCGTACCCGCCGGTGACGAGGGCCAGACGACCACCGTCAGCGCGGAGGCGAGCAGCCCGACCGTCCCCACGGCGATCCAGACCTTCCGGGGCACGGACCGGAGGCGCTGGAAGGGGGAGAGAGGATCAGGCACCCTCGGACCTCCACTGGTCGGGCGGTTCGTCGCGGCAAGGCTATGCGATGCGCGGCGACGGATGGTCCGCGCCCGGGACCTGCGACTGCGCCACGCCCCCGGCGGCACCCCTCTCGGACCCCGCCGGGAGGCGTGGCGGTCGGCGCGGGGCGGGACATGACGGGTCGTCGTTGTCTGCGATGATGCCCGCCATGGCCGCTACCACCACGACGCCCGCGGTGGGCACCCGGTCCGTCGGGATCGACACCCTCCGGATCATCGGCATCGCGGCCGTCGTCGTCGGCCATGTCTGGATCGACGACACCACCCGGGCGGTCATCTACACCTGGCACGTCCCGTTGTTCTTCATCCTCACCGGCTACTTCTGGACGCCCGGCCGACCGATCGGCGGCGAGCTGCGCAAGCGGTGGCAGACCCTCGGCGTGCCGTACCTGGCCTGGTTGGTGCTCCTGCTCGCGATGCTCGCGGCCGCGGCGGCCGTGCGGGGCGGCGTGGGGTCGGAGACGTTCACCGGAGCGCTGTACGGCGGCACCGCCGCCGTCCGGCCGTTCTCGGCGTTCTGGTTCGTCTCGGTGCTGTTGCTGATCGCGGTCGCGTACCGCTGGCTGGAGCGGTTCGGGACGGCCGTCACCTGGGGGGTGGCGCTGGTGGGGCTGCTGGCCGCCCACCTCGCTCCGGACGTGGTCACGGCCGGGCCGCTCGGTCTGTTCCTCGTCCCGGCCTGCCTGCTGTTCGTGCTCTGCGGTCGTCACCTGCGCGAGCTGCGGCCGCGGTTGTCCGCCGGCATGGGCGGCGGCATGGTGTCGGCCGGGGCCGGCCTGGTGCTCCTCGGCGCGAGCGGCTCGCTGGACATCAAGGCCGGCGACTTCGGCAAGCCGGTGTTCGGTGTGCTGACCGCGACCCTGCTCAGCTGCGGGTTCATCCTGCTGGCCGAGGCTCTCGACGGGCGCCTGAACGCGCCCGCGGCGCACGTCGTCGGCCGGCTCGCCGGGTGCGGCATCGCCGTCGTGCTGAGCCACGCGGCGGTGCTGTGGGTCCTGCGCACGGGGCCGGACGGCGGGTGGTTCGACCTGGCGGCCACCCTCGTGCTGCCCTGGGGGTTCGCGCTGCTCGTGCTGGGGACGCGCCTTGGTCCCTACCTGACGGGCACGGGCGGACGCCGGCCGTAGGGGGCAACGCCGGCCCCAGGGGGGCAGCAACGCCGGCCGGCGGGCGTCCCGGATGCGCGCCGGGCCCTACGCCCGGCTTCCCCGCCGGCCGAACAACATCGCGAACAGCGCCACGAGCCCGATCACGAGCACGACGCCGGAGGCGACGAGCAGCGGCACCGCCCAGCCCGGCCGGTCCGGCGAGCCGCCCTCGCCGCCACCGCTGTCGACGGCCGCCTGACGGTACGCCTGGGCCAGCAGGTTGACCGGGGACTTCTCCGTCACCCCGTCGAAGCGGGAGATCGCGGTGGACTCGTCGCCGGCGAAGTACGCCTCCAGGCCGGAGCGGTAGAGCTGGTCGGGCTCACCGAGGCTGTTCTGCACCCCCGCCGCGCCGAGCAGGCCGGTCATCGTGGACACCGGCACGACGACCCGGTTGGCCTTGTCGGGGCGGAGGATGTCGTTGTCGAGCAGCCCGACGACGCGGCCCTGCGGGTCGATCGCGATCCCGCCCCGGGAGTAGAGGCCGACGTCCTCGCTGATGCGGTACGCGCCGACCGACGACTGGGCGTCCACCCCGGTCACCCGAACGGGCTTGGACAGCACCGTGTAGGTGGCGGACCGGAAGCTGGCGTCGGTGGTGCCGTAGCCCAGGATCAGCAGCGGGGTCTCCGGGCTGACGGTGGCGGCGGGGTTCAGCTCGGCGGCGGGCAGGTTCTGCTGGGCGAGCTTGACCAGCGCGAGGTTCCCCTCCTCCAGCGCGAGCGCCCGGACGACGGTGCCGGGGATCGCCGGGCTGTCCGTGACGTCCCCCTTGGCGGCGTTCAACTGCCCGAAGAGCTTGACCTCGGGGGCCGTCGCGGCCTCCGTGCCGGTGAAGCGGGTCGTCCTCATCCTGGCCCGGATGTAGGCGGGGACGTCCTTCGCGGTGATCTCCTTCTCGCTGACGAGGACGTTGGCCAGGGCGGAGAGGGCGCCGGCGAGCACGATGTCCTCGGTCGGCTGCACGCACTGACCGTTGGTGAGGACGTGTCCGTCGTGGTTGACCACGAACCCGCTGCACCGCCGGCTGAACGTGACGGGCGCCTCCCGCAGCGGGGTGTCGTTCTCCTTGTTCCGGACGTAGCCGGTGAAGATGACCTCCACGAAGACCATGGCGGGCGCCGCCGTCGCCAGCGCCCGCTCCTCGGGGCTGTACAGGGCCGCCTGCGCCCAGGGCTTGAGGCCCGGGTTGACCGGGGTGGCGGTCGGAAAGGCGGTGGAGGTGGCCGTCGGCGTGGCCGCCGGCTCGCCCGGGCCGCCGGCCGTGACCGCCCAGGCGCCGACCCCGCCACCCAGGGCCGCCACCAGCAGCAGCGCGGCGACGGCGATCCAACGCCCCGTGCGGCGCGGTGGCGGGCCGGAGGACTGGATCCGGCGGACCGGTGCGGCGAACGGGTCGTTCGGCGGCTCGGCGGGCGGACGGGGCTGCACGACCGGCATCTGGACCGTCTCGCCGGCCACCTGCGCCGCCGGGGCCCCGGCCCCGGCGGGCGAGGCCGAGACGGGGTACGGGGTCGCCGACGCCGGCTGGGCGGAGACGGGGCTGGTGTGCATCGCCCACGGCACGTGCGGCAGTCCGGACACCGGGTGCGGCACCTCGGAGACCGGGTGCGGGATTCCGGAGACCTGCTGGGGAGGGGCCGAGACCGGGGGCGTGGCGGCCGGCGCGGGCTCGTACTCGACGCCGAGCGCCCGGAAGAGCTTCTCGGCCCCCGGGCCCACCTCGGAGGAGTACGCCACCCAGGGCGAGGTGGCCGAGAAGTCCGCGTACGTGTAGGGCAGCGCGTTCGGCTCCTGCGACTGCGCGAGGGAGTTGGCGATCCCCGCGAACGCCTCCCGCCACCCGGGGGCCGCGGCGACGGCGGCGTCGAGGACGGCCACGGTGACGAGGCGGCCCTGTCCGTCGATCGCAGCCCAGGCCTTTCCGACCGAAGATCCGCCCAACGTGTGGGTGAACCTGTAGGGGCCTTCCGGCTGCATGTGCACTCCTCCGACTCAACCGCCGTGGGGGATAGTACCGAGGCAGGACCAGCTCTCCCCCTGCCGGTCGCTGGCCCGACACTCAGCGGGACGGGCGGCTGCGGGGAACCCGCGCGACGGCCGGTTGCTTTGTGAAAGTTTTCATGCATACAGTCACGGCATGAATGAGGGAGCTGTCGTGGCACCCACCGAGCGGGTGCTGGACCTGTTCCAGGGGGTCCGGCTCACCCCCACCCAGCGCCGCATCGCGCACTGCCTCGTGCAGCACGCGCCCGCCGCGGCGTACCTGTCGGCGGCCGAGGTCGCCGAGCTGGCCGGGGTCAGCCAGCCGTCCGTCACCCGGTTCGCGGTCGCGCTCGGCCACGACGGCTACCCCGCGCTGCGCCGCCGGCTCCGCGAGCTGACCGCCGGCGCCCCCGGCGACGCCACCGCCGCCGGCAACGAGCTCCAGCAGGCGGTACGCGCCGAGATCGGCAACCTCGACCGCCTCGCCGGGCAGCTCGCCGACCGGGACCGGATCGCCGAGACCGGCAGGCTGCTGGCCGCCAGCCGCCCCCTGCCGGTGCTCGGCCTGCGCGCCGCCGCCCCGCTGGCCGCCTACTTCGCCTATTTCGCCGCCAAGGTGCACCCCGACGTGCGGGTGCTCGACGACGGCGGCAGCCTGCTCACCGACCGCCTCGAACAGGCCGCCGAGGCCGGGGCGGGCGCCCTGCTCGCCTTCGTCCTCCCCCGCTATCCCCGGGAGACCCTGGACGCGCTGCGCGAGGCCCGGGCCGCCGGCCTCACCGTGGTGGCCATCACCGACTCGCCGGTCAGCCCGGCCACCGAGCACGCCGACGTGGTGCTGCCCGCCGCCGTCGGCGCGCAGCTCGTCTTCGACCTGCACACCGCGCCGATGACCCTGGCCATGGTCCTGCTCCAGGCCATCTGCGACGCCGCCCCGACCGACACCCAGCGCCGGCTGGAGGCCTTCGAGGCCTCGGCCGCCCGCCGCCAGTTGTTCCTCGGATGACCCGGAGGAGAACCGAGATGACCCAGCCCGTCCGCGCCGCACGCGGCACCGAACGCACCGCCCGAGGGTGGCCCCAGGAGGCCGCGCTGCGGATGCTGATGAACAACCTCGACCCGGAGGTCGCCGAGCGCCCCGAGGACCTGGTGGTCTACGGCGGTACGGGGAAGGCGGCGCGGGACTGGCCGTCGTACCACGCGCTGGTGCGCACGCTGACCGACCTGCGCGACGACGAGACCATGCTCGTGCAGTCCGGCCGGCCGGTGGGCGTCATGCGCACCCACGAGTGGGCGCCCCGGGTGCTGCTGGCGAACTCCAACCTGGTGGGCGACTGGGCCACCTGGCCGGAGTTCCGCCGCCTCGAACAGCTCGGCCTGACCATGTACGGGCAGATGACCGCCGGCTCGTGGATCTACATCGGCACCCAGGGCATCCTCCAGGGCACCTACGAGACGTTCGCGGCCGTCGCCGCCAAGAGGTTCGGCGGCACCCTCGCGGGGACGCTGACGTTGACCGCCGGCTGCGGCGGCATGGGCGGGGCGCAGCCCCTCGCGGTCACCATGAACGGCGGCGTCTGCCTGGTCGTCGACGTGGACCGGAGTCGGCTGGACCGGCGGGTGCACGACCGCTACCTCGACGAGGTCGCCGACTCCCTCGACGACGCCGTGCGGCGGGTGCTGGCCGCGAAGCGGGACCGGCGGGCGCTGAGCGTCGGCGTGGTCGGCAACGCGGCCACGGTCTTCCCGGAGCTGCTGCGCCGGGGCGTCGACATCGACGTCGTCACCGACCAGACCAGCGCGCACGACCCGCTGTCGTACCTGCCGGAGGGGGTGGAGCTGGCCGACGCCCGGGACTACGCGAAGGCGAAGCCGGTCGAGTTCACCGACCGGGCGCGGGCGTCGATGGCGAAGCACGTCGAGGCGATGGTCGGATTCCTCGACGCCGGCGCGGAGGTCTTCGACTACGGCAACTCGATCCGGGGCGAGGCGAAGCTCGGCGGGTACGAGCGGGCCTTCGACTTCCCCGGCTTCGTGCCCGCGTACATCCGGCCGTTGTTCTGCGAGGGCAAGGGCCCGTTCCGGTGGGCGGCGCTCTCCGGCGACCCGGCCGACATCGCCGCCACCGACCGGGCGATCCTGGATCTGTTCCCGGAGAACGAGTCGCTGGCCCGGTGGATCCGGATGGCCGGCGAGCGGGTGGCCTTCCAGGGCCTGCCTGCGCGGATCTGCTGGCTCGGCTACGGCGAGCGAGACCGGGCGGGGGTGCGGTTCAACGAGATGGTCGCCTCCGGCGAGCTCTCCGCGCCCGTGGTGATCGGCCGGGACCACCTGGACTGCGGCAGCGTGGCCAGCCCCTACCGGGAGACCGAGTCGATGGCCGACGGCTCCGACGCCGTGGCCGACTGGCCGCTGCTCAACGCGCTGGTCAACACCGCCAGCGGGGCGTCCTGGGTGTCGATCCACCACGGCGGCGGGGTCGGCATCGGCCGGTCCATCCACGCCGGGCAGGTCTGCGTGGCCGACGGCACCGCCCTGGCCGGGCAGAAGATCGAGCGGGTGCTCACCAACGACCCGGCGATGGGCGTCATCCGGCACGTCGACGCCGGCTACGACGCCGCCCGCGAGGTCGCGGAGGCCACCGGCGTGCGGGTGCCGATGGCGGAGGGGGATACCGCGTGAGCGACCTCGCCGGGCGGTTCCGGGCGCTGTGGGACGAGATCGCGCCGATCGGGCGGGACGAGAGCAGCGGCGGCTACCTGCGGTACGCGCTGACCGAGCCGGAACTGCGGCTACGGGAGTGGTTCCGCGAGCAGGCTAGCCGCCGGGGCATGCCGGTGACCGACGACGGCAACGGCAACCTGTTCGCCCGGTGGGGCGACCCGGAGGCCGGCGACGCGGTGCTGACGGGCAGCCACTTCGACTCGGTGCCGCACGGCGGGGCGTACGACGGGCCCCTCGGCATCGTCAGCGCGTTCCTCGCCGTCGACGAGCTGCGCGCGGCCGGTGTCGCGCCGGCCCGCCCCGTCGTGGTCGGCGCGTTCGTCGAGGAGGAGGGCGCGCGGTTCGGCGTACCGTGCCTGGGGTCGCGGCTGCTCGCCGGGGAGATCGCGGTGGAGCGCGCGGCCGGGCTGCGCGACGCCGCCGGGGTGAGCTTCGCCGAGGCGCTGGGCGGCCGGCCGGCGGGCGCCCGGCCCGAGCTGCTCGGCCGCTTCGCGGCCTTCGTCGAGCTGCACGTCGAGCAGGGCCGCGCGATGGTCGACGCCGGCGCGCCGGTCGGGGTGGCCAGCGCCATCTGGCCGCACGGCCGCTGGCGCTTCGAGTTCACCGGCGAGGGCAACCACGCCGGTACGACCCGGATGGCCGACCGCCGCGACCCCATGCTGACGTACGCCTTCACGGTGCTGGCGGCCAACAAGGAGGCGCGGCTGCGCGGCGCCCACGCCACCGTGGGCCGGGTGGCGGTGGAGCCGAACGCCACCAACGCGATCCCGTCGAAGGTGACCGGCTGGCTGGACGCCCGGGCCGCCGAGCCGGAGACGCTGGGCGGGCTGGTCGACGCGGTGCGCGCGAAGGCCGCCGAGCGGGCCCGCCGCGACGGTACGGAGGTGGCCCTGACCGAGGAGTCGGCCACCCCGCTGGTCGCCTTCGACGGCGGCCTGGCGGGCCGGCTCGCGACCCTGCTCGACGCGCCGGTGCTGCCCACCGGGGCCGGGCACGACGCCGGGGTGCTCGCCGCGCACGTGCCCACGGCGATGCTCTTCGTGCGCAACCCGACCGGGGTCTCGCACTCCCCCGCCGAGTCAGCCAGCGACGCCGACTGCGCCGCCGGGGTCACCGCCCTGGCCCGGGTGCTGGAGGAGCTGACATGCCGCTGACCGGCCGGCCGTCCGCTCGCACGTCTGCCTCGGTCGCCGGACGCGGCCCCTGCCCGACCCGTCCGGCGGGCCCTGTCGAGCTGCCCGCGCCGATGGGGCAGCCGGCCTATCCGGCCCACCCCGCAAGCGCTGTCGAACTGCCCGCACAAACGGGGCAGCGCCCCCACCGACTCCACCCCGCAAGCGCTGTCGAACTGCCCGCACAAACGGGGCGGCGACCGGGACGGGTTGCTTCGTTGGGCACGGTAGCGCCGCCGACGGGGCGGGGCCACCGTGGCGCGCGGCGCTCGCCAGGGCAGTCGGCTTCGGTGGTCCCATGCACGGGGCAGCTCGAAAGGGGGCGGACGAGATGACCGGGACCCGCTGGCTCGCCGAGTACGCCTGGTTGCCGGACCACGCCGAACCGACCGCCGACGTGCTGATCGAGACCACCGACGGGCGGATCACCGGTGTGACCCCGCTGACGGCCGGGAGCACGCCACCCGCCGGAGTCGAGGTCGTGGCCGACGCCGTCCGGCTGCCCGGGCTGACCCTGCCCGGGCTCGCCAACGCGCACTCGCACGCGTTCCACCGGGCGCTGCGCGGGCGCACCCACGGCGGGCGCGGCGACTTCTGGACCTGGCGCGACCGGATGTACGCGGTGGCGCAGCGGCTCGACCCCGACTCGTACCTGGCCCTGGCCCGGGCCGTCTACGCCGAGATGGCGCTGGCCGGGATCACCTGCGTCGGCGAGTTCCACTACCTGCACCATGACCCGGACGGCACCCCGTACGCCGACCCGAACGCGATGGGTGCGGCGCTGGTCGAGGCCGCCGCGCACGCCGGGATCCGGATCACCCTGCTGGACACCTGCTACCTCACCGCCACCGTCGACGGGCAGCCGCTGGCCGGACCGCAGCGGCGCTTCGGCGACGGCGACGCGCTGCGCTGGGCGGAACGGGCCGACGCGTTCCGACCGGCCGGCGACCACGCCCGGGTGGGTGCGGCGATCCACTCGGTGCGGGCGGTGCCGGCCGGGCAGCTCGCCACCGTTGCCGGCTGGGCGGACCGGCGGGACGCGCCCCTGCACGTGCACCTCTCCGAGCAGCCCGCCGAGAACGACGCCTGCCGGGCCACGCACGGCTGCACCCCGGCCCGCCTGCTCGCCGACCGCGGGGCGCTCGGCCCGGCCACCACGGCCGTGCACGCCACCCACCTGACCGGCGGCGACCTCACCCTGCTCGGGGACGCCGGCACGGGCGTCTGCCTCTGCCCGACCACCGAGCGGGACCTGGCCGACGGGATCGGCCCGGCCCGGCGGATGGCCGACGTCGGCCTGCCGCTCAGCCTGGGCAGCGACAGCCACGCCGTGATCGACCTCTTCGAGGAGGCCCGCGCGGTGGAACTGGACGAGCGGCTGCGCACCCGCCGACGCGGCCACTTCAGCCCCGCCGAGCTGCGCGACGCGGCCACCGTGGGCGGCCACGCCGCGCTGGGCTGGCGCGACGCCGGGCGGATCGCCGTGGGGGCGCGTGCCGACCTGGTGACCGTACGGCTGGACAGCCCGCGCACGGCCGGCGTACCGCCGGTGGGGGTGTGGTTCGCGGCGGGCGCCGCGGACGTCACCCACGTCGTGGTGGACGGCCGGACGGTGGTGCGCGACGGCCGGCACCTGACCGTCGACGTGCCGGCCGAGCTGGCCGCGGCCATCGAGGAGGTGACCTCATGAGCAGTCTGCTGGTCGACGACATCGGCGAGCTGGTGACCAACGACGTCGGCGGCGAGGGCGGGCCGTTGGGCATCCGGCGCGACGCCGCCCTCCTTGTCGAGGAGGGGCGGGTGGCCTGGATCGGGCCGGCCCGCGACGCGCCGGCCGCCGACCGGCGCCTGGACGCCGGGGGCGCCGCCGTGCTCCCCGGCTTCGTGGACAGCCACGCCCACCTGGTCTTCGCCGGGGACCGGGCCACCGAGTTCGCCGCCCGGATGGCCGGACAGCCGTACACCGGCGGCGGCATCCGGACCACGGTCGGCGCGACCCGGGCGGCCACCGACGACGAGCTGCGGGCCACCGTGCGCCGGCTGCGCGGCGAGGCGATGCGGCAGGGCACCACCACCATGGAGATCAAGAGCGGGTACGGCCTCACCGTCGCCGACGAGGCCCGCTCGCTGGCGATCGCCGCCGAGGTCAGCGAGGAGACCACCTTCCTCGGCGCCCACGTGGTCCCCGCCGAGTACGCCGACCGCCCCGACGACTACGTGGGGCTGGTCTGCGGGCCGATGCTGGCCGCCGCCGCGCCGCACGCGCGCTGGATCGACGTCTTCTGCGAGCGGGGCGCGTTCGACGTCGACCACGCCCGCGCCATCCTCGCCTGCGGCCAGGCCGTCGGGCTGGGCGTGCGGGTGCACGCCAACCAGCTCGGCCCCGGGCCGGGCGTCCAGCTCGGCGTCGAGCTGGGCGCGGCGAGCGTCGACCACTGCACCCACCTGACCGACGCCGACGTCGACGCGCTGGCCTCGACCCGGGTCGACGGCGGGCACACCACCGTGGCGACCCTGCTGCCCGGCGCCGAGTTCTCCACCCGCTCGCCCTACCCGGACGCCCGCCGGCTGCTCGACGCCGGCGTCACCGTGGCGCTGGCGACCGACTGCAACCCCGGTTCGTCGTACACCTCGTCGATGCCGTTCTGCGTCGCGCTCGCCGTACGCGAGATGCGGATGACCCCGGCGGAGGCGGTCTGGGCCGCGACCGCCGGCGGCGCCCGGGCGTTGCGCCGCGACGACGTCGGGGTGCTCCGGCCGGGGGCCCGGGCCGACCTGATGGTCCTCGACGCCCCGTCCCACCTGCACCTGGCCTACCGGCCGGGTGTGCCACTGATCCGCCAGGTTCTGCGCAACGGAGTCCCTCAATGACCGTGACCATCCTGCCCACCGGGGTCTCCCCCGCCGACGTGCTCGCCGTGGCGCGCGGCACCGCCAAGGTCGTCCTCGACCCGGCCACCGTGGACGCCATGACCGTCAGCCGGTCCATCGTCGACGGCATCGAAGCCGCCGGCCGGCCGGTCTACGGCGTCTCCACCGGCTTCGGCGCGCTGGCGAACACCTTCGTCGCGCCCGAGCGGCGGGCCGAGCTCCAGCACGCGCTGATCCGCTCGCACGCCGCCGGGGTGGGCGCGCCGATGCCGCGCGAGGTGGTCCGGGCCATGATGCTGCTGCGGGTCCGCTCGCTGGCGCTCGGCCGCTCCGGGGTCCGGCCCCTGGTCGCCGAGGCGCTGGTCGACCTGCTCAACCACGACGTGACGCCGTGGGTGCCGGAGCACGGCTCGCTGGGCGCCTCCGGCGACCTGGCGCCGCTGGCGCACTGCGCGCTGGTGCTGCTCGGCGAGGGCTGGGTGCTCGGCCCGGCCGGCGAGCGGCTGCCCGCGGCCGACGCGCTGCGCCGGGCCGGGCTGACGCCGGTCGAGCTGGCCGCCAAGGAGGGGCTGGCGCTGATCAACGGCACCGACGGCATGCTCGGCATGCTGCTGCTGGCGATCCACGACGCCGCGCACCTGTTCACGATGGCCGACGTCACCGCCGCCCTCGCCATCGAGGCGATGCTCGGCTCGGAGCGGCCGTTCCTGCCGGAGCTGCACGCCATCCGGCCGCACCCGGGGCAGTCGGCCTCGGCGGCGAACATCCACCGGCTGCTCCAGGACTCCCGGGTGATGGACTCGCACCGCGACGACCTGGCGCACGCGGTGCAGGACGCGTACTCGATGCGGTGCGCGCCGCAGGTCGCCGGGGCGGCCCGGGACACGCTCGACTTCGTCCGCACGGTGGCCGGCCGGGAGCTGGTCTCGGTGGTGGACAACCCGGTGGTGCTGCCCGACGGCCGCGTCGAGTCGACCGGGAACTTCCACGGCGCGCCGCTCGGTTTCGCCGCGGACTTCCTGGCCATCGCCGCCGCCGAGGTGGGCGCGATCGCCGAGCGCCGGGTCGACCGGCTGCTCGACGTCACCCGGTCCCGGGAGCTGCCGGCGTTCCTCTCCCCCGACGCCGGGGTCAACTCCGGGCTGATGATCGCGCAGTACACGGCGGCCGGGATCGTCGCGGAGAACCGCCGGCTCGCCGCGCCCGCGTCGGTGGACTCGCTGCCCACCAGCGGGATGCAGGAGGACCACGTCTCGATGGGCTGGGCGGCGGCCAAGAAGCTGCGCGCCGTGCTGGACAACCTGACCAGCATCCTCGCCGTCGAGCTGCTCGCCGGGGTACGCGGGCTCCAGCTGCGCGCCCCGCTCGACCCGTCCCCGGCCGGCCGGGCGGCCGTCGCGGCGCTCGGCGGGGTCGCCGGGGAACCCGGGCCGGACGTCTTCCTGGCCCCGCTGATGGAGGCCGCCCGGGCCGTGCTGGCCGGGCCCGACCTGCGCGCCGCCATCGAGCGCGAGATCGGCCCCCTCGACTGACGGCCGCCCCGGGCCACCGCGCGCCGCGGTGGCCCGGGTGGCCGCGCCGACGGGCGCCGCGATGGCCTCCGGGCGGCTGCGCGACGCCGGCCACGACGGGTCTCAGCCCGCCAGCAGCGCCACGCCGACCAGCACGGGCACGGCGGCCACCGTCGACAGGAGGACCGAGTCGCGCGCCAGGACCGTGCCCCGGCCGTAGCGGATCGCGTAGACGAAGACGTTCTGCGCCGTCGGCAGGGCGGCGGTGACCGTGCAGGCCAGCACGAGGCCGGCCGGCAGCCCCATCGCGAAGCGCGCGACGAGGTAGGCGACGGCGGGCTGGACCACCGTCTTGAGGACGACCGCGAGCCGGACGTCCCGTCCGGTGTCGCCGGAGCCGGGCCGCGGCGCGCCGTGCAGGGAGACGCCGTACGCGATCAGCGTGGCGGGGACCGCCATCGCCGCGACCAGTTCGATCGGCCGCAGGACCGGCTCCGGCGGCAGCCAGCCGGTCAGGCTGGCCGCGACGCCCAACGCGCACGCGATGGTGACCGGGTTGGTGAGCGGCTGGAGCACCACCGTGCCGAGCGACGGTCTCCTCCGCGCCGTGGCCGCCTCCAGGAAGGCGAACGCGATTGGCGTCATGACGACCAGCTGGAACATCAGGACGGGCGCGACGAACGAGGCGTCCCCGAGGACGTAGACCGCGACCGGGATGCCGATGTTCGCCGCGTTGACGTACGACGAGGCCAGGGCGCCGATCGTCGCCTCCGCGACGGAGCGGCGCCAGCAGAGGCTCGCGACGGCGACGAACACCGACGCCACGGTGGTGGTGCTGACCACCGTGACGACGAGGGAGGACGAGACGACCGCGGGCACGTCGGCCCGCGACACCGTCTCGAACAGCAGCGCCGGAGTCGCCACGAAGAACGCGACGCGGGAGAGGACCGTGGCTGCTTCCGGCCCCAGCACCCCGCCGCGGCCGAGCGCGTAGCCGACGGCGATGACGGTGACGATGACGGCGAAGCCCGTCAGCACCCCTCCCACCGGGGCGGGGCCGTCAGCTCGCGGGCGGCAGCACCTTGGCGACGAGCTTGGCCAGCTCCCGCAGCGCCTTGCCCCGGTGGCTGACCGCGTCCTTCTCCTGCGGCGTCAGCTCGGCGTTGGTACGGTCCTGCCCGTCGCCGAGGAAGATCGGGTCGTAGCCGAACCCGCCGTCGCCGCGCGGCGCCCGGAGCAGCCGGCCGGTCTGCCTGCCGTCGACCAGGTGTTCCTTGCCGCCGGGCAGCACCAGGGCCACCGTGCAGACGAACGACGCGCCCCGGTGCTCGTCGGGGAGGTCCGCGATCTGGTCCAGCACCAGCTGCAGGTTGGCCTGGTCGTTGCCGTGCCGGCCGGCCCAGCGGGCGCTGAACACCCCCGGCATGCCGTTGAGCGCCTCGACGGCGAGCCCGGAGTCGTCGGCGATCGTCGGCAGGCCGGTGCGCCGGCAGCCCTCCCGCGCCTTGATCAGCGCGTTCTCGCCGAAGGTCAGGCCGCTCTCGGGCAGCTCCGGGTATTCCTCGACGTCGTCCAGCCCGATCAGGGCGACGCGGTGCGCGCCGAGCGCGCCGTCGAGGATCCGCTGGAGCTCGACGAGCTTCTTGCGGTTACGGGTGGCGAGCAGCACCTTGTTCATCAGAATCCACCTTTGTTCGCGACTGCGGGGCTCGCAGGCTCACTCCTCGCGCTCACGGGAGGAGGAGCGCCTTCCGCTGGGCTTCGGCCAGTTCCACGCAGCCGGCGACGGCCAGGTCGAGCAGGGCGTCGAGCTGCTCGCGGGCGAACACGCCCGCCTCCCCGGTGCCCTGCACCTCGACGAACTCGCCGGCGCCGGTGCACACCACGTTCATGTCGACCTCGGCGGCCACGTCCTCGGTGTAGTCGAGGTCCAGCCGCGGCTCGCCGCCGATGATCCCGACGCTGATCGCGGCCACCGAGCGGTGCATCACCTTCTCCGGCTTGCCGACCAGCGACTTGCGCCCGGCCAGCCAGGTCACCGCGTCGTGCAGCGCCACGTACGCGCCGGTGATCGCGGCGGTTCGGGTGCCGCCGTCGGCCTGGAGCACGTCGCAGTCGAGCACGATCGAGTTCTCGCCGAGGGCCTTCAGGTCGATGGACGCCCGCAGGCTCCGGCCGATCAGCCGGGAGATCTCGTGCGTACGGCCGCCGACGCGGCCCTTCACGCTTTCCCGGTCGGAGCGGGTGTTGGTGGCCCGCGGCAGCATCGCGTACTCGGCGGTGACCCAGCCGAGCCCGGAGCCCTTGCGCCAGCGGGGCACGCCCTCGGTCACGCTGGCGGTGCAGAGCACCCGGGTGCCGCCGAACTCCACGAGCACCGAGCCCTCCGGATGGGTGCTCCAGCCCCGGGTCAACGTCACAGGTCGGAGTTCGTCGGGTCGCCGCCCGTCAGGTCGTGCCATCCCTGCACCCTATGCGGTGCCGCGATCGGTTCGCCCCGGGGTGCCCCGCCCCGGGGCGCCGGCCGGTCAGATCTCGTAGCTGGCGCCGGGCCGGACCACCTCGAGCGGCCCGTCGTAGGCGGCGCCGGCCGACTCCACGGTGTGCGCCTCGCTGCCCCAGGCGGCCACCAGGTGGGTGAGCAGCAGCCGGCCCACCCCCGCCTTGGTCGCCGCCTCGCCGGCCTCCCGGCCGGTCAGGTGCAGGTCCGGCGGGTTCTCCACGCCGTCGAGGTAGCTCGCCTCGCAGAGGAACGTGTCGGCGTCCTGGGCCAGTCGCAGCAGCGCGTCGCAGGGCGCGGTGTCCGAGGAGTAGCAGAGCACCCGGCCGTCGTGCTCCAGCCGGACGCCGTACGTCTCGACGGGGTGGTTCACCCGGTCGACGGTGACCGCGAAGGGGCCGATCGGGAAGGTGCCGGGTTCGAGGGCGTAGAACTGGTAGACGTCCTCGACCGTGCTGTCCTCCTGCCCGTACGCGGCGGCCAGCCGGTCCGGCGCGCCGGAGGGGGCGTAGACCGGCAGCGACGGGTAGGGCCCGTCGGGGGCGTAGCGGCGGACCACCACGTAGGAGGCCGCGTCGAGGATGTGGTCGCAGTGCAGGTGGGTGAGGATGATGGCGTCCGGAGCGTGCAGCCCCGCGTAGCGCTGGAGGTTGGACAGCGACCCGGAGCCGAAGTCGACCAGCAGCCGGAAACCGTCCGCCTCGACGAGGTAGGCCGAGCAGGGGGACTCGGGACCGGGAAAACTGCCCGCGCAGCCCAGGACGGTCAGTCGCATCGAGTTGTCTCACTATCACGATGCGTAGTTTCCGCGCCGACGGTCCCTCTGTGGATGATCTCTACCGACGCGTACGCCACGCAGGGCAGCCTACGCGCGCCCGCGCGGCGACAAGAGTCATCCACTGGAAGTTGTCATCAACGTGACACCCCACCTGAGCCCCGCCGCGCCGCCCACCGGGGCACCGTGACGAGACGGCGTCCGCCGGTAGCGCTGGGTGAACGGATCGGCCGCGCCCAGGGGCGGTGACGCGCGGCCGGGCCGCCGACGCGGGTCGGCGGCCCGGCCGCTCGACGTCACGCCCAGAGCTGGCCCTCCAGGGCTTCCTCCGCGTCGGCGAGGGTGCCGCCGTACGCCCCGGTGGAGAGGTACTTCCAGCCGCCGTCACAGACCACGAAGGCCACGTCGGCCCGCTGGCCGGCGCGGACGGCCTCGTGCGCCACCGCCAGGGCGGCGTGCAGGATCGCGCCCGTGGAGAACCCGGCGAAGATGCCCTCCACCTCGACGAGCTGCCGGGTGCGCAGCACCGCGTCCCGGGTGCCGACGGAGAAGCGCCGGGACAGCACCGACGCGTCGTAGAGCTCGGGGACGTACCCCTCGTCGATGTTGCGCAGCCCGTAGACCAGCTCGCCGTAGCGCGGCTCGGCCGCGACGACCTGGATGCCGTCGACCTTCTCCCGCAGGTAGCGCCCGGTGCCCATCAGCGTCCCGGTGGTGCCGAGACCCGCCACGAAGTGCGTGATCGTGGGCAGGTCGTGCAGCAGCTCCGGGCCGGTGGTCTCGTAGTGCGCCCGGGCGTTCGCCTCGTTGCCGTACTGGAAGAGCATGACCCAGTCGGGGTGCTCGACCGAGATCTGCTTGGCGGTCGCCACCGCCTGGTTGGAGCCGCCCGCCGCCGGCGAGAAGATGATCTCCGCACCGTACATCCGGAGCAGCTGCACCCGCTCGGTCGAGACGTTCTCCGGCATCACGCAGACCAGCCGGTAGCCACGCAGCTTGGCCACCATGGCCAGCGAGATGCCGGTGTTGCCGCTGGTCGGCTCGAGGATGGTGTCGCCCGGCCGGAGCCGGCCGGACTCCTCGGCCGCCCGGACCATGAACAGGGCCGCCCGGTCCTTGATGCTGCCGGTCGGGTTC
This sequence comes from Micromonospora sp. NPDC023633, assembly GCF_040640035.1. Taxonomy (NCBI): domain Bacteria; kingdom Bacillati; phylum Actinomycetota; class Actinomycetes; order Micromonosporales; family Micromonosporaceae; genus Micromonospora; species Micromonospora sp. NPDC023633. The sequence continues at coordinate 57,056 of NZ_JBFABB010000006.1, forward strand.
CGGTCCTCCAGCTTCGCCCAGAGCCGCACCGGCGGCGACCCGTCCGACACCGTCGGGGAGAGCCGGGGCAGCCCCACCAGGGGCGTCCCCCCGCAGGCGTCGAGGAGGCTGTCGTACCGCGCCATGGCGACCGCCGCCGTCAGCGGACGGCGGCCGGCCGCGCGGCGACGGCGGCGCCGTGCTGGGCGATCGCGGCGGCCGCGGCGAAGCCGAACGCGCCACCGGCGACGGCCGGCAGGATGGTCACGCTGTCGCCGTCGTTGAGCTTGGCGTCCAGCGCGCCGAGGAAGCGGACGTCCTCGTCGTTGACGTAGACGTTGACGAAGCGGTGCAGCGCGCCGGCGTCGGTGACCAGCCGGGCCTTCAGGCCGGCGTGCCGGGAGTCCAGGTCGGCGAGCAGGTCGCCCAGCGTGTCGCCGGCGCCCTCGACGACCTTCGCGCCGCCGGTGTAGCTGCGCAGGATGGTGGGGATGCGAACCTCGATGGCCATGATGTCGTGCTCCTCGATGATGGTCGGGCGTGCCGGAAGGTGACGGGACGTGGACGGGTGTGGCGGCGCTGGATCAGCGGCCGGAACACTCGTAGTCGACCGTCGCCGGGCTCTGCCCGAACATGTAGGACTGCACGGCGTGCGGGTCCACCCCCGCGTCCACGATCCGGACCGGCTCCTCGGTCACCACGCCGTCGACGATCCGGAAGGAGCGGATCTCCTCCGTGCCGGGGTCGCGGGTGGAGACCAGCAGGTAGTGCGCGCCGGGCTCCCCGGCGAAGGAGATGTCCGTGCGGGACGGGTAGGCCTCCGTGGCGGTGTGCGAGTGGTAGATGACGACGGGCTCCTCGTCCCGGTCGTCCATCTCACGCCACACCCGCAGCTGCTCCATCGAGTCGAACTCGTAGAACGTCATGGAACGGGCCGCGTTGTCCATCGGGATGTGCCGGGTGGGGGTGTCGCTGCCGGCGGGGCCGGCGACCACGCCGCACGCCTCGTCGGGGTGGTCCCGACGAGCGTGGGCGACGATCGCGTCGACGATCGACCGGTCGATGCTCAGCACGTGCTCCAGCCTAACGCGTACCTGCCGCGACCTTAAGGTGTCGGCGGTCACGCCTAGTCGATCAAGGCGTTGAGCAGGGATTCCTGGAGATAGCCGAGGTACGCGTAGACCGACAGTTGGAACACCCGGCTGGAGGTCGGATCCTCGGCGACCGCGTCGTCGAGCTCCTCGCCGAGGTCGGTGCCGTCCTTGATCTCCAGCCGGACGCCCATCGCCAGCCGGGCGTCGTTGAGCGCCCGCAGCCACGCCTCGGCCGCCTCCGCGTCGAGGCGCACCTCGCCGCCGGCCTCGTCGGGCAGCGAGGCGAGGATCGCGCCGGCCTGGTCGATCTTGGCGGTCTTGAGGTCGCCCTCGGTGTAGCGGCGGAACTCGGCCGTGCCGGACGGGTCCTCCGGGTAGACCTCGGGGAAGAGCCGGCCCACCACCGGGTCGGTGTGGTCGAAGCCGTCGGTGAGCAGCCCGACCACCTCGGAGGCCACCTTCCGCAGCACCCGCACCTCGTCGACGGCGAAGGTGGCGACGTAGCGGTCGCCCTGGCGACGGAACATGCTCACGACCGGTCCACCGTCGCCCACAGCCCGTACGCGTGCAACTGCGACGCGTCGTGCTCCATCCGTTCCCGGGCGCCGCTGGAGACCACGGCGCGGCCCTTGTGGTGCACGTCGAGCATGAGCTGTTCCGCCTTCTCCCGGCTGTAGCCGAAGAGCTTCTGAAAGACCCAGGTCACGTACGTCATGAGGTTGACCGGGTCGTCCCACACGATCGTGACCCACGGCCGGTCGGACGCCGGCACCTCGTCGGTGTCCGGCGTCTCGACAGGTGCAACCTGTGGAGCCGCCATGCCCCCCATCGTGCCACCGGATTCGGCGAACCGAGGAACCGGAACGCCGGCCCGGCGCGGATCGCCGCGTCCGGCCTGGTCAGGGGCGTCCGCGGCACCGTACGACCTCGGCACGGTGCCGACGCCGCGAGCGGCCCGGCCGCCCTCAGGCGAGCAGGATGCCGTGGTCGACAGCATCGGAGAGCACCCCGTCCAGCGAGAGGCGGACCACCTCGAACCGCCGGGACACCTCCCGGGACAGCTCCAGTTCGACCTCGCGCAGCGCGCGCTGCGCCCAGGCCCGGGCGGCGTTGGGGTCGTGGTTGCCGGGGCTGCGCCAGTGCTGCCAGCAGCCGCCCGAGAGGGCCACGGCCACCGGCGGGAGCACCTCCACGCGCTCGACGCCCGGGTAGCTCGCCAGCGCGTCGGTCGCGCCGGTTCCGGTCAGCCCCGCCACGCCGCCGGTGCTGGTGACCAGCAGCACGCGGTCCAGCTCGTGCTCGCCCCGGTGGTCAGTCAGGCCCCAGCGCACCGGGGCGTGGAGGCGCCGGCGGACGCCCACCGGCAGCGGCGTGCCGAAGACCCGGCCGGCGGCCTCCTCGAAGAGCCCGCGCACCGCCTCGTCGCACTGCGCGGTGGCCAGCAGCGACAGCGCCTCCATCTCCCGGTCGAGCAGCTGCGGCAGGCCGGCGCAGCCGACCCCGAAGACGATCTCCTGCACCACGCGGAGGTGGATGTTCGCCAACTCCAGGGCGAGGTGTTGGCGGATGCGCCGGGCGGAGGACCGGGCCTGCCGGTCGAGCTGCTCCGACCAGTCGCCCGGGTCGGCCAGCACCGGCACCCGGCCCTGCGACCCGGGCAGCACCGGCGGCTCGGCGCTCGCCCGCCGCAGCCCCTCGTCGGCGGCCCAGCCGACCAGGGCCCGGCGCAGGTCCGCCCCGTCACCCGCGGCGTCGAGCGGGAACCAGCGGGCGTCGGCGAGCCCGGGAACGGCGGCCAGCAGGGCCGCCCGGTGCGCCTCGACGGTGACCGCGACCGGGTCCACCGGCGCGGGAGCCGACCCGAGGGACGCCCCCGTGCCCTCCGTCGTCGTCGCGCCCTCCGGCACCGGGGCCCAGCCGCCCGCGCCCGGGGTGACCGCGAAGACGACCTCGACGCCGGCGCGGGCCAGGTCGGCGAGCAGGTGGAGTTCGACGGCGGTGAAGACCTGGTCGGCGCCGATCACGAAGAGCACCGCCCCGGCCCGGCCGGCGGCGTCGAGCAGCAGCTGGCCGCCGGCCACCCCGAGGGCGTCGGTGTCCGGCGTGTCGACGAGGCTGAAGTGCCGCAGCAGGGGCTCGGGCAGGCTCAGCTCGACCCGGCGCGGCGGGCGCGCGAGCGCCGGCCCGGCGGCCAGCCGGTCGGCGCCGTAGGAGTGGGGCTGGCGGTAGCCGGGCACGTAGGCGGCCCGCGTCGGCACCCGGGAGTGGTTGACCACGAGCCAGCTGCCGGCGGGCACGGCGAGCATGGTGGGATCGAGCTGGAGCAGGCGGGCGAGCACCTCGGAACGCCCCGCGCCGGCCGGGCCGACGCCGAGCACGGCCAGCGGCTCCTCCGGGCGGGGCTCGGTCACCCCCAGCCTGACGGGCAGCCGCCCCCGGCGGGGCAGCTCCGCGGCGGCGGCCGTGCCGTCGGGCACCTCGACGGCGGGGAGAGGACCGGGCTTCATCGAAAGCGGCCTCCCGTGGCAGGCGACCGGCAGCGGCCGGCCGCGTGGAATCGTCCGGTGACGGCACCCGGATGCCGGAAGAGTACGGGCGGCCGGGCCCCCGAACCGAACACTCCGAATACTCAGGGGTAACTACGAGACTACTCAACTTCGGTGCGTGACGATGTGCACGCGGACGGATTCCGGTCGATATGCTGCCCCGATGAGTCGGTGGAGTTTCGTCGGCCGAACGGATGAGCTCAACCGTCTGCTGTCGGCGGTGACCGGCGCGGAGGGGCGGGGCCTCTTCTTCAGCGGCAACGCGGGCATCGGCAAGAGCCGGCTGCTGCGCGAGGGAGTGGCGGCCCTCCCCCGCGACGGGTACGCCGTCTGGTCGATCGCGGCCAGCGCCACCACCGCCGCGCTCCCCTTCGGCGGTCTCGTCCAGGTGCTCCCGACCGAGCAGCCGCAGGGCCTCTCTCCCGCCGGCATCCTGCGCTGGGCGGTGGACGTGTTGCAACAGCAGGCGGCCGGCCGCCGGATCGTGCTCGCGGTCGACGACGCGCACCTGCTCGACCCGCCCTCGGCGGCGCTGGTGCACCTGGTCGCCCGGGCCGACAACGCCACGGTCATCGGCACGTCGCGCGACGGCGAGCAGCTCCCGCTGCCGATCCGGGCCCTGTGGACCGACGGCCTGGTCGACCACGTCGAGCTGAAGCCGCTGCCGCCGGCCGAGACCACGCGGCTGCTCTCCGAGATCCTGAACGGACCGGTCGACGCCACCTCCGCCGACCGGCTCGGCCGGCTCTCCGAGGGCAACCCGCTGCTGCTGCGGGAGCTGGTGTTCGCCGCCGACCGCGGGGAGCTGACCCGCACGTACGGGATCTGGAAGTGGACCGGCCGGCTGGAGCTGGCCCCCAACCTGACCGACCTGATCGACATCCGGATCGGCCAGCTCACCTCGGGCGTACGCGGGGTGGTGGAGCTGGTCGCCTTCGGCGAACCGCTCGGCCTGCACCTGCTCAACCAGGCCGCCGACCCGGTGGACGTGGAGACCGCCGAGGAGCGCGGGCTGATCGCCGTGGAACACGACGACCGGCGGGCGAACGTGCGGCTGGCCCACCCCCTCTACGGCGAGGTGATGCGCCGCCGCTGCCCCGTCAGCCGGACGCGGCGGTTGCAGGCCCGCCTCGCCGAGCTGCTGGAGCTGGTCGGCAAGCGACGCCGCGACGACCTGCTCCGGGTGGCCGTCTGGCGGCTCGACTCGGGCACCGCGCAGGATCCGGCCCTGCTGCTCGACGCGGCCGGGCAGGCGTTCGCCCGCTACGACGTACCGCTGGCGACCCGGCTGGCCCGCGCGGCGCTCGACGCGGGCGGCGGCTTCGACGCGGCGGAGCTGCTGGCCACCATCCTGATGTTCGCCGACCGGCCGGACGAGGCGATCGGGGTGCTCGACGCGGTCTCCGCCGACATCGAGGGCGAGCGGCGGCTGAGCCGCTGGCTGACGGTGCGGGGCATGGTCAGCTACTGGGGCCTGAGCCGGCAGTCCACGGTGGAGGAGATCGCGGCCCGCGGGTCGACCCTGCGGGATTCCGCCGACCAGGCGAGGGTGCTGGCCTTCGAGGGCATCATGCGGCTGCACCGGCTGGACACCGGCATCGCGTTGCGGCTCGCGCAGACGGTGCTGGACCGGCCGGCCGCGAGCGTCGCCGCCCGGGAGCTGGCCCGCAGCACGATCGCCCACCTACAGGCGGCGCAGGGGCAACTGCACCGCAGCGCCACCGCGATCAACCAGGTGCAGGCCGAGGCGGGCCGGTGGCGGGCGGACATGCCGTACCTGCAACTGGCCCTGGAGCTGGCCCGCGGTACCCGGCTGGCGCTCGCGGGCGACCTGGCCGGCATCGACGCGATCGTGGCCGACGAGTTCGCCGACCTGGCCGGCGCCGGGGACTTCCGGCTCGGCACCGGCTACCTGGCCATCCTCCAGGCGTACGCGGCCCGGCTGCGCGGCCAGAGCGACGCGGCGCTGCGGACCAGCCTCGGCGCCTGCGCGGTGCTCGCCACCAGCCGGGTCTACGCGGGACTGGCCCAGGCCGAACGGGCCCAGGCGGCGGCGCTGCGGGGCGACGCCGCGCAGGCGGCGGAGGCGATGGCGGAGGCCGACCGCACCCACGCCCCCGGCATGGTCGTGCTGTACCCGTGGCTGGAGCAGGCCCGGGGCGCGGTGCTCGCCGCCGGCGGCGACGTGTCCGGCGCCGTCAAACACCTGACCGGGCTGGCCGACCGGCTGCGCGCGGACGGCTTCGCCGGGCACGAGGTGCACGTGCTGCACGACCTGGTCCGGCTGGACCAGGCGACCGCGCCGCTCGGCCCGACCTGCTCCGACGGCAGCCGGCGCACGGTCGCGCAGCGGCTCGCCGAGCTCTCCGAACGGGTCGACGGGGTGCTGCCGCCGCTGCTCGCCCGGCACGCCCGGGCCGCCGCGGGCGGCTCCGCCGACGAACTGCTGGCGGTCGCCGACGGCTTCGACGCGCTGGACCTGGCCGTCTACGCGGCGGAGGCCACCGCCACCGCCCTGGACCGGTTGCGCCGGCAGCGGTCCCCGGCGGCGGCCACGGCCCGGGAACGCCTCGCCGCCCTGCTCGGCCGCTGCGACCTGATCCGCACCCCGGCGTTGCAGGCCGGCTCCCCGGCGCTGAGCGAACGCGAGTGGCAGGTGGCCCGGCTCGCCGCCGACGGCGTGACCAGCCGGGCCATCGCCGAGCGGCTCTACCTCTCCGCCCGCACCGTCGAGAACCACCTCCAGCGGATCTACGGCAAGCTCGGCGTCGCGGGCCGGGCGGAGCTGCGGGCCGCCCTGCAGGCGATCCCGGGCCACGACGGCGGCGAAAACGGGTGAACCCTAGGCTGGGGCGGTGAGCACCCTTCGCCCCGCGCTGCTGACCGACCACTACGAGCTGACCATGGTCAGTGCCGCCCTGCGCGACGGCACCGCCGACCGCCCCTGCGTCTTCGAGGTGTTCAGCCGCCGGCTGCCCGCCGGTCGCCGCTACGGCGTGGTCGCCGGCACCGGCCGGCTGATCGAGCTGATCCGCGACTTCCGCTTCGACGCCGACGAGATCGACTTCCTGCGGCGCACCGGGGTGGTCGACGAGCAGGCCGCCGCCTGGCTGCGCGACTACCGCTTCACCGGGGACGTCGAGGGCTACGCCGAGGGTGAGCTGTTCTTCCCCAACTCGCCGATCCTCACCGTCTCCGGCGGCTTCGCCGAGTGCGTGGTGCTGGAGACGCTCGTGCTCTCGGTGCTCAACCACGACAGCGCCGTCGCGGCCGCCGCCGCGCGGATGGTCACCGCGGCCCGGGGGCGGGCCCTGATCGAGATGGGCTCCCGACGCGCGCACGAGGAGGCGGCGGTGGCCGCGGCGCGGGCCGCGTACCTGGCCGGCTTCCGATTCACCTCGAACCTCGCCGCCGGGCGGCGCTACGGCATCCCGACCGCCGGCACGGCCGCGCACGCGTTCACCCTGCTGCACACCGACGAGCGGGCCGCGTTCGCCTCGCAGGTCGCCACGCTGGGCAAGGACACCACGCTGCTGGTCGACACGTACGACATCAGCCAGGGCATCCGCAACGCCATCGCGGTGGCCGGGCCGGACCTGCGGGCGGTGCGGATCGACTCGGGCGACCTGGCGGTCATCGCCCAGCAGTCCCGCGAGCTGCTCGACTCGCTGGGCGCCACCGAAACCAAGATCATCGTCTCCGGCGACCTCGACGAGCACGCCATCGCCTCGCTCGCCGCCGAGCCGGTCGACATGTACGGCGCGGGCACCGCCGTGGTCACCGGCTCCGGCGCCCCCACCGCCGGGCTGGTCTACAAGCTCGTCGAGGTCGAGGGCCGCCCGGTGGTCAAGCGCTCCGAGCACAAGGCCACCATCGGCGGCCGGAAGGTCGCCGTACGCCGGCACAAGCCGACCGGCACCGCCACCGAGGAGATCGTCGTGCCGCAGGGCGTGCCCGACCCCCGGCCCAACGACCGGCTGCTCCAGCACACGTTCCTGGCCGGCGGCGAGCCGGTCGAGCGGCCGAGTCTGGACGAGTCGCGGGAGCACCTGCGGCAGTGCCTGATCTCCATCCCCTGGGAGGGGCTGAAGCTCTCCGCGGGCGACCCGGCCATCCCGGTCACGGTCGTCCCGGCCGACTGAAAGGAGCACCAGGTGAGCAACGCGCTGATCGTCGTGGACGTGCAGAACGACTTCTGCGAGGGCGGCTCGCTGGCCGTGGGCGGCGGGGCCGGCGTGGCGGCCGGGGTCACCCGGCTGCTCGCCGCCGAGCCCGACCGCTGGGACCACGTCGTCGCGACGAAGGACTACCACGTCGACCCGGGCGCCCACTTCGGCGACCCGCCGGACTTCGTGGACTCCTGGCCGCGGCACTGCGTGGTGGGCACCCCGGGCTCGGAGTTCCACCCCGACCTGGCCACCGACCGGATCGAGGCGATCTTCCACAAGGGCGAGCACGCGGCCGCGTACTCCGGCTTCGAGGGGCACGCCGACGACGGCGAGGGCCTGGCCGACTGGCTGCGCCGGCACGGGGTGGACCGGGTCGACGTCGTCGGGATCGCCACCGACCACTGCGTACGGGCGACCGCCCTGGACGCCGCCCGCGAGGGCTTCGCCACCACCGTGCTGCTGGACCTGACCGCCGGGGTCGCCCCGGACACCACCGACGTGGCGCTGCGCGCCCTGGAGGGCGCCGGGGTCACCCTGCGCGGGAAGCCTGTGGTCAGGGCCGCATGAGGCGGTAATTCGTTGGCGGGTGCCGTGCCTCCCGGCCGAGGATGTCGGGCGGAGGTACGCACCGACATGAACATGAAGCCTTACCGGGAGGCGCTCGCCCTGCCCGGTCTCCGGTCGCTGCTGCTGGTGTCGGTGCTCGCCCGCGTCCCGCTCACCGCCACCGGGGTGACCCTGACGTTCTACGTCGTGCTCGACCTCGGGCGCGGCTACGGCGCGGCCGGGCTCGTCGGCGCGGCGATCACCGTGGGAGCCGCGATCGGCGGCCCGCTGCTCGGCCGCCTGGTCGACCGTCGCGGCCTGCGGCCGGTGCTCGTGCTGACCGGCGTCGCCGAAGCCGTCTTCTGGTCCACCGCGCCGATGCTGCCGTACCCGGTGCTGCTGCCCGCCGCGTTCCTGGCCGGCTCGCTCGCCCTGCCGATCTTCTCGGTGATCCGGCAGTCCATCGCCGCGATGGTGCCGCCGGAGCGGCGCCGCCCCGCGTACGCGCTGGACTCCATGTCGGTGGAGCTGTCGTTCATGGTCGGTCCCGCGCTGGCCGTGGCGGCGGTCACCGCGATCTCCGCGCGGACCACGCTCTACCTGGTCGGCGCCGGCATCGTCGCCGCCGGCGTCGCGTTCTGGGTGCTCGACCCGCCCACCCGGGGCGGCGGCGAGCCGACCGGGCCACAGCCGAGGGTGCCCCGCCGGTCGTGGCTCACCCCGCGCCTGCTCGCCGTGCTGGCGGTCAGCGCCGCCGGCACGCTGGTGCTCGGCGGCACCGACGTGGCCGTGGTCGCCGTGCTGCGGGAGAGCGGCGACGTCGGGTGGACGGGCGCCGTCCTCGCCGTCTGGGCGGTCGCCTCGCTGGTCGGCGGCTTCGCGTACGGGGCGGTCACCCGCTCCTTCCCGCCGCTGGCCCTGATGGCCGCGCTCAGCCTCTGCACCATCCCGGTCGGGCTGGGCGGGGCGCACTGGTGGCTGCTCTGCCTGGCGCTGATCCCCGCCGGGGCGCTCTGCGCGCCGACCATCGCGGCCACCTCGGACGCGGTCAGCCGGCTGGTCCCCGCCTCCGTACGCGGCGAGGCGATGGGCCTGCACGGCTCGGCGGTCACGGTCGGCATCGCGGTCGGCGCGCCCCTCGCGGGCGCCGTCATCGACGCCTCCGCGCCGGCCTGGGGCTTCACGGTCACCGGGGCGGTCGGCGCGCTGGTGGCGCTGGCGGTGCTCCCGATCGAGCTGCGCCACCGACGCCGGACGCCGGAGGCCGCGAAGACCGTCGAACTGGTCGGCTCCGCCCACTGAATCCGCAGGCCACCGGCACTTTGGGTCCGCACCGGTCGGGGTGCTTTGATGGGGGCGTGGCGAATCCGGTGATCCTCACCATCGACGACGACCCGGCCGTCTCCCGTGCCGTGGCCCGGGACATCCGACGGCGTTACGGCGACCGCTACCGGGTGATCCGCGCCGGCTCCGGCCCGAGCGCCCTGGAGACGTTGCGCGAACTCAAGCTCCGGGGGGAGCAGGTGGCGGTGCTGGTCGCCGACCACCGGATGCCCGAGATGACCGGCATCGAGTTCCTCGAGGCCGCGATGGACCTCTTCCCCGCCGCGCGCCGGGTGCTGCTCACCGCGTACGCCGACACCGACGCGGCGATCGACGCCATCAACCTGGTCGACCTCGACCACTACCTGCTCAAGCCGTGGCACCCGCCCGAGGAGAAGCTCTACCCGGTGGTGGACACGCTCCTCGACGCCTGGGCGACCACCGCGGAGGCCGCCGCCGCGGAACTGCGGGTGGTCGGGCACCGCTGGTCCGCGCCGTCCTTCGCCGTCCGGGACTTCCTCGCCCGCAACCTCGTCCCGTACCGCTGGTTGCTCGCCGACGACCCGGAGGGCGGCCGGCTGCTGAACGCGGCCGGCGCGACCGCCGACGACGTGCCGGTGGTGATCGCCCCGGACGGGACACACCTGGCCCGGCCCACCGAGGCCGAGCTGGCCGCGCTGGTCGGCCTCCGGGTGGCCCCCACCGAGGACTTCTACGACCTGGTGGTCATCGGTGGCGGACCCGCCGGGCTGGGCGCGGCGGTCTACGGCGCGTCCGAGGGGCTGCGCACGGTGCTGGTCGAGCGGCGGGCCACCGGCGGGCAGGCCGGGCAGAGCAGCCGGATCGAGAACTACCTCGGCTTCCCGGAGGGGGTGTCCGGCGCCCAGCTCACCGACCGGGCCCGCCGGCAGGCGTTGAAGTTCGGCGCCGAGCTGCTCACCACCCGGGAGGTGACCGGGCTGACCGACGCCGGGTCGGCCCGACTGCTCACGTTCGGCGACGGCAGCACGATCGCCACGCACGCGGTGGTGCTCGCCACAGGTGTGTCGTACCGGGTGCTGGACGCGCCCGGCCTGGCCGAGCTGACCGGTCGGGGGGTCTTCTACGGCTCGACCGCCACCGAGGCACCGAGCTGCGTCGACCAGGAGGTCTACATCGTCGGCGGGGCGAACTCCGCCGGGCAGGCGGCGGTGCACTTCGCCCGGTACGCCAAGCGGGTGCACCTGCTGATCCGGGGGGCCGACCTGACCGCCTCGATGTCCCGGTACCTGATCGACCAGCTCGACCGGATCGACCGGGTGGTGGTGCACCCGCACACCGTCATCGCCGCCGGGGCCGGCACGGAGCACCTGGAGCGGCTCACCCTGGCCGACACCCGCACCGGCGAGACCCGCGAGGTGGACGCCTCCTGGCTGTTCATCTTCATCGGCGCGCAGCCCCGTACCGACTGGCTGGACGGTGTCCTGGTCCGCGACGAGCGCGGATTCGTGGTGACCGGACCGGACCTGGTCGCCGGGGGACGCCGACCGCCGGGCTGGTCCCTCGCGCGGGACCCGTACCACCTGGAGACCAGCATGCCCGGGGTCTTCGCCGCCGGTGACGTCCGGGCCGAATCGGTCAAACGGGTCGCCTCGGCGGTCGGCGAGGGCGCGATGGCCGTCTCGCTGGTGCACCGCTACCTGGAGTCCCAGTGACCACCGACCCGGACCGCCCGACGATCGCCCAGCTCCGGACGCTGTTCCTGTTCGAGTCGCTCGACGCCGACCAGCTCGCCTGGTTGGCCGAGCACGGCCGAATGGAGACCCGCGCCGCCGGCTCGTCCGTCTACACCGAGGGTGACCCGGCGACCTGCTTCTACGTGCTGATGGACGGGACGGTGTCGATGTCCCGGCGGGTCCGCGGCGACGAGGTCGAGGTCGTTCGCACCAGCCAGCGCGGGGTGTACGGCGGCGCGACCCAGGCGTACCTGGACGAGCAGGTGTCGCAGCTGTACCTGAACTCGCTGCGGGCGATCAGCGACGCCACCTTCCTGGTGCTGCCCGCCGAGACGTTCGCGTACGCCGTGCGGACCTGGTTCCCGATGGCGATGCACCTGCTCGAGGGGCTGTTCGTCGGGATGCGGGACACCCAGACCCGGGTCGGCGAACGGGAGCGGCTGCTGGCCCTGGGTGCGCTGTCGGCCGGGCTCACCCACGAGCTGAACAATCCGGCCGGGGCTGCGGTCCGGGCCACCGCGGTGCTGCGGGAACGCGTCGCGGCGATGCGGCACAAGCTGGCGATGATCGCCGACAGCCGGCTCGACGCGCGGGTCCTGCACCGGCTGGTCGAGTTGCAGGAGGATGCGGTCAAGCGGGTGGCCGCCGCGCCGTCGCTGTCCGCGCTGGCGGCCAGCGACGCCGAGGACGAGCTGGTCGACTGGCTGGACGAGCACGACGTGACCGCCGGCTGGGACCTCGCGCCGACGCTGGTGGCCGGTGGGCTGGACGTGGCGTGGCTGGCCCGGATCGAGCCGGCGGTGGGGCGGGAGAACCTGGAGAACGCCCTGCGCTGGCTCACCTACACCGTCGACACCGAGCTGTTGATGCGGGAGATCGACGAGGCGGTCGGCCGGATCTCCGGGCTCGTCGGCGCGGCCAAGCAGTACTCGCAGCTCGACCGGGCCCCGCATCAGGTGGTGGACGTGCACGACCTGCTCGACGCCACCCTGGTCATGTTCAAGGCGAAGATCCCGTCCGGTGTCCGGCTGGTCCGGGAGTACGACCGCACCCTGCCCCCGCTCCCCGGGTACGCGGCGGAGCTGAACCAGGTCTGGACGAACCTGGTCGACAACGCGCTGGGCGCGCTGGGCGGCTCCGGCACGCTGACCGTCCGGACGGTTCGAGACTCCGACTTCCTGGTGGTGGAGGTCGCCGACACCGGGCCGGGCATCCCGGAGCACGTCCGGCCCCGGATCTTCGAGCCGTTCTTCACCACCAAGCCGGTCGGCGAGGGGACCGGCCTGGGGCTGGACATCTCGTACCGGATCGTGGTGCACAAGCACCACGGGGACATCCGGGTGGAGTCGGTGCCGGGGTCGACCACCTTCCGGGTCCTGCTGCCGCTCACCGAACCGACCGCCGACGGCTGAGCCGGCACCCGGGGACGGCCGCGGGGCGGTTGGCGGCTGAACCCGGGGCCGGTCAGGCCCGGACCTCGTCATGCCGGCGTCATCCGGTACCGCGCTGCCGGGTCCGGGGCGCGCGGCTACGCGAAGGGCGCCGCACCCCGGTCTGGGGTGCGGCGCCCGTCGTACGCGCGTGTCGGGTGACCGGTCAGTGCCGGTCGACGTCGCTCTCGACGTCCTCGCGGTAGCTCGCGCCGCCGTCGGACTCGCTGGTCAGCGGCTTGGCACCGCCCTCCGGCGGGCCGGCCAGGCTCTGGCCGCCGGCCGCCAGCTCGGGGAACTTGAGGTCGAACGCCGGCCGCTCGGAGCGGATCCGCGGCATCCGGTCGAAGTTCCGCAGCGGGGGCGGGGAGGTGGTCGCCCACTCCAGCGAGTTGCCGTGGCCCCACGGGTCGTCGACCTCGACCACCGGGCCGGCCTTGTACGACTTCCAGCAGTTCCAGATGAACGGCAGGGTCGAGATGCCGGTGATGAACGCGCCGATGGTGGAGACCATGTTCAGCGTGGTGAAGCCGTCGCCGGGCAGGTAGTCGGCGTACCGGCGCGGCATGCCCTCGTTGCCCAGCCAGTGCTGCACCAGGAACGTGGTGTGGAAGCCGATCATGGTCAGCCAGAAGTGCACCTTGCCCAGCCGCTCGTCGAGCATCCGGCCGAACATCTTCGGGAACCAGAAGTAGATGCCGGCGAAGACGGCGAACACGATGGTGCCGAAGAGCACGTAGTGGAAGTGGGCCACCACGAAGTACGAGTCGTGCAGGTGGAAGTCGAGCGGCGGGCTGGCCAGCAGCACGCCGGTCAGGCCACCGAAGAGGAACGTGACCAGGAAGCCGATCGAGAAGAGCATCGGCGTCTCGAAGCTGACCTGGCCGCGCCACATGGTGCCGATCCAGTTGAAGAACTTCATACCGGTCGGCACGGCGATCAGGTAGCTCAGGAAGCTGAAGAACGGCAGCAGCACCTGGCCGGTGGAGAACATGTGGTGCGCCCAGACGCTCATCGACAGGCCGGCGATGGCGATCGTCGCGGCGACCAGGCCCTTGTAGCCGAAGATCGGCTTCCGGGAGAAGACCGGGATGATCTCGGAGATGATGCCGAAGAACGGCAGCGCGATGATGTACACCTCGGGGTGGCCGAAGAACCAGAAGAGGTGCTGCCACAGCATCGGCCCGCCGGTCGCGGGGTCGTAGACGTGGGCTCCCAGCAGGCGGTCGGCGGCCAGCGCCATGAGCGCAGCGGCCAGCAGCGGGAAGACCAGGATCACCAGGAGGCTGGTGACCAGCATGTTCCAGGTGAAGATCGGCATCCGGAACATCGTCATGCCCGGCGCGCGCAGAGTCAGGATCGTGGTGATCAGGTTGACCGCGCCGAGGATCGAGCCGAGACCGGAGATGACCAGGCCGACGACCCACAGGTTGCCGCCGATGCCCGGGGAGTGCTCGACGTTGCTCAGCGGCGTGTAGGCGGTCCAGCCGAAGTCGGCGGCCCCACCGGGGGTGACGAAGCCGACCATCGTCATCGAGCCGCCGAGCAGGAACAGCCAGTAGGCGAAGCTGTTCAGCCGGGGGAACGACACGTCGGGCGCGCCGATCTGCAGCGGCACCACGTAGTTCGCGAAGGCGAACACGATCGGCGTCGCGAAGAACAGCAGCATGATCGTGCCGTGCATGGTGAACAGCTGGTTGTACTGCTCGGGCGACAGGAACTGCAGCCCGGGTCGGGCCAACTCGGCCCGCATGATCAGGGCCATCAGGCCACCGATCATGAAGAACGCGAACGCGGTGACCATGTACATGATCCCGATCTGCTTCGCGTCCGTGGTACGCAGCAGCCGCGCGATGGCCGACCCCTTGACCGGCGCTCGGACCGGCCAGGGCCGGGTCACGACCGGCTTGGGTGCGACGGTGGTCACGAGTGGCCTCCGGTTCTGGGTTGTCCCGCTCGGCGCGCTGGTTATCTGCGGGCCGTCATCCGCAAGGAGGATAGTCCCCGGCAGGTGGGTGTGCCGCGTGGGGTGGTCGGGTAGCCTGCACCGCCCCGGCGCGGACGGCGCTCGGCCGCCGGCGCTACAGCGGGCCGAGCAGCAGCCGGTAGTGCTCGCCGAAGATCCGGTCGCCGCGCCCGCGCAGCAGCGGGTCGCGCAGCGCCGGCGGCACGTCCCGGGTCCGGTTACGGTCGCGGGTCCGGTCCCGCACCCATCGCGTACGCGGGCGACGACGACTCTCGTACGCCGCCAGCGCCGCCTCGACGTCGCCTTCGGCCGTCCGGAGGGAGTCGGCGAGCACCACGGCGTCCTCCAACGCCATCGCCGCGCCCTGGGACAGCGTCGGCGCGGTGGCATGCGCGGCGTCCCCGACGAGCAGCACCCGCCCTCGGGACCAGCACCCCAGCTCCACCTCCTCGGTGATCCCGACGTGCACCCGGTCCAGCGCCTCCAGCACGGCCGGCACCGGTCCGCCGTAGTCGCCGAAGAGCTCGCGCAGCCGGGCCGTCGGGTCGGCCGGCGCGGCGGTGCCGGCCTCGTCGGCGTAGCAGTGCAACCGCCCGGCGCCGATCGGCATGACCAGGAAGCCGGCGCGCTGGCCGAGCAGGGCGGTCCACTCGGCGACCGGGGGGCCGTCGCGCACCACGCAGCGGTAGACGACCTGACCGGCGGGCCGGGGCGGGCCGCCGAGCGCGGCCAGGGCCCGGATCGAGGAGCGCGGCCCGTCGGCGCCGACGACGAGGTCGTACTCGGCGGTGGTGCCGTCGACGAAGGTGACGCCGACGGAGTGCGGCAGCAGGTCGACGGTGCGCACCTCGATGCCGTGCCGGACGGCGCCGCCCGCGCCGGTGAGCAGCACCCGGTGCAGTTCCGTCCGGGGCAGCGCCCGGCACTCGCCGACGCCGGACCAGAGCGCGTCGAGGTCCACCTCGCAGAGCGGCGCCCCGGCCGCGTCGAGGAACCGCTGCCGGTGCATGACGTGCCCGAGCGGGCGGACGGGCCCGTCGAGGTCGAGCCGGCACAGCGCCCGGGCCGCGTTGCCGGGCAGGAAGAGACCGGTCTCGGCGTTCTCGCCCGGGGGCAGCCTCTCGGTGACGTCGGGCCGGAAGCCCGCCATCCGCAGCGCCCGGGCCACGGCCAGGCCGGCGATGCCCGCGCCGACGACGAGGATGCGCAGGGGAGAGCCACCCATGGTGGTGTACGCCTCCGGAGGGGTTCGGCACGCGTTGGAGGCAAGACACTACTCGGCGCAATCGGCACACACCAGAGTCAATCGTCCCAGATGAAACATTCCTCGGCGGCCCTCGCCCCTGCTTCGGCGGATCACCTGCCCACCGACCGGCCCGGACGTGGCAAACCTCACTTACCTCGCCAATACCCCCGGCCCGTTGCGCTGCGGTTTCAGAGATGTAAATGTGTCGACTGGACATGGGAGCGCTCCCGCGCCCATCGACCGACTCCGTCCGGCGTCCCGCGCCGAAGCCGAAGGAGCATCATGAAACGTCCACTCCGGGCCCTCGCGGCAGCCGCGCTGCTCGCCACCGGCTCGATCGTCGCGGTGGCCCTCGGCGGCACCGCCAACGCCGACACGCAGATCTGCGAGCAGTACGGCTCCACCACCATCCAGGGCCGCTACGTGGTGCAGAACAATCGCTGGGGCACCACCGCCCAGCAGTGCATCAACGTCACCGACAGCGGCTTCGAGATCACCACCCAGAACGGCAGCAACCCGACCAACGGCGCGCCGACCGCGTACCCGTCGGTCTTCCTGGGCTGCCACTACACCAACTGCTCCCCCGGCACCAACCTGCCGATCCAGGTCAGCCAGATCAGCAGCGCCAACAGCAGCATCTCCTACCGGTACGTCAGCGGCGCCACCTACAACGCCTCGTACGACATCTGGCTGGACCCCTCGCCCAAGCGGGACGGGGTGAACCAGATGGAGATCATGATCTGGCTCAACCGGCAGGGGCCGATCCAGCCCATCGGCTCCCCGGTCGGCACCACCACCCTGGCCGGGCGGACCTGGGAGGTCTGGCGCGGCAGCAACGGCGCCAACGACGTCATCTCGTACGTCGCACCGTCGGCGATCGGCAGCCTGAGCTTCAGCGTGCTCGACTTCATCAACGACGTACGCAACCGGGGCGCCATCACCAGCTCCTGGTACCTGACCAGCATCCAGGCCGGCTTCGAGCCGTGGCAGGGCGGCGCCGGGCTCGCGGTGACCTCGTTCTCCGCCTCGGTCAACGGCGGGGGCAACCCGACCACCCCGCCGCCGAGCACCCCGCCGCCCGGCACTCCCCCGCCGAGCACGCCGCCGCCGGGCGCCGGATGCGCGGTGAAGTACACGCCGAACGCGTGGGGCAACGGCTTCACCGCCGACGTGCAGGTCACCAACACCGGGTCGAGCGCGGTCAACGGCTGGACGTTGACCTACAACCTGCCGGCCGGGCAGCAGGTCACCAGCGCGTGGAACGCCACGGTGAGCCAGAGCGGCTCGGCGGTGACCGCGCGGAACATCAGCTGGAACGGCTCGCTCGCGCCGGGCGGCACGGCGAGCTTCGGCTACCAGGGGACGCTGAGCGGGACGTACTCGTCCCCGACGAGCTTCTCCCTCAACGGGGTCGCCTGCTCGCGCTCCTGAAACGCCGGACGCGACGTCCGCCGGGCCACCCCGATGCCTGGCGGACGTCGCGCGTGAGAGGGCCGGCGGCTCAGAGCCGGGTGAGCCGGATGGCGTCGGCGATGACGAGGCCGGGGGCCGAACTCCACCGGCTCACCGCGACCCGGTTGGCGTCCCCGGCCGGCAGCGTGAAGGTGCCGAGGGTGCGCCACTGCCCGCCGGTCACCCGCTGGTCGACGATGATCGTGCGGTTGCCGGTCGTGGTGGACACGATGTACGGGGCCGCGGCGTTGTAGCCGGCGTTGGCCGGCCACCAGGCGTCGACCCGGTAGTTGGCGGTCGCCGGGACGTTGAACTTGTACCAGGCGGCGTCGCTGGCGGCGACGGGGTCCGCGAAGCGGTAGTCGGCCCCGTAGCGCTGGGTCGAGTACGTCGAGGTGCCCCAGCTGGCGCTGGCGGTGAAGCGGCCGGCGGTGGAGTTGTCCACCACGGAGGTCCAGGTGGTGCCGCCCGCCATCTTCGCGGCGACGTCGGCGCGCATCGTGTTCAGGTCGATGAAGGACGGGTCGATCTTGCCGGTGGTGCTCGTCTCGCGGTGGCCCCGGGCGTAGCTGGCGTCCCTGCCGAGCCGCTTGAGCACGGCGGCCGTGGCGGCGATCGACGCGTTGTACTGCGCCGCCGTCATCTCCTGGCTGACCCCGTTGTAGTCGATCTCCCAGCCGATCAGCATCGTGTTGCCGTCGCCGGCCGGGATCGGCCCGCTGGCCCGGGCGAGGCCCGCGTGGTTGCAGCGGCCGGCGGAGATGACGTGGAAGACGCCGTGGTAGTCGACGAGCGCCTGGCAGAGCGGGCCGGGCAGGTCGGAGCGGCCGTTGATGCAGATGTTGAGCGCCGGGTGCGGGTTGGTGGCGCTGGAGGTCGCGGCGGTGTGGTGCCAGAGCACACCGATCGGGTTGAAGTCGCCCGGCCGCATCCGGTTGAGCCAGTCGCCCTCGACGACGACCTGGACGCCGGCCCCCCGCAGGACGTCCACCAGCCAGGGAATGGTGGCCATCAGGACTCCCCGAGCAGGTCGGCGAGGCACTCGGCCTTCGGCGCGGCGAGCGGCGCGGCGCTCGCCGTGGCGGGCTTGGCAGCAACGGCCACCGCGGTGGCCACCAGGGCCGACATGCCCAGCACCCCGCGTCGGGGGAGGCGGGCGGGTCGTGACGCGTTCATGGCGCTCCTTCAGACAAGGGCGGAGGGGTTCCGACTCATCGATGAACTGGTGACGCGCACCGTATATCGTCACGAGCATCTATGTCGATACCCTTCACTGCCCCTATTCAGGCTGAAGGAAATTGGCAACGGCGGTCCGGGTCCGGGCCTCCTTCCGGGCGCCCGGAAGGGGTCCGTCAGGGGTTGCCGAGGGCGTCGATGTCGCGCATCTCCTCGGCGGTCAGCGAGAAGTGGAAGATGTCGGCGTTGACGCGGATCCGCTCCGGGGTCACCGACTTGGGGATGACCACGATCTCGTGGTCGACGTGCCAGCGGAGCACCACCTGGGCCGGGGAGACGTCGTGCGCGGCGGCGACGCGGGTCAGCACCGGGTGGGCGAGGTCGCTGGTCTTGAACGGGCTGTACCCCTCCAGCACCACCCCCCGGTCCCGGTGCTCCTTGTGCCGCTGCCGGTCGTACAACGAGGGGCTCCACCGGATCTGGTTGACGGCCGGGTTCTCCTCGGTCGCCTGGATCAGCTCGTCGATCTGGCCGGTGGCGTAGTTGCTCACCCCCACCGCGCGGGCGAGCCCCTCGTCCCGGGCGGCGAGCATCTCGCGCCAGACGGGGATGTTGTCCGCGGGGCTCGCCGGCGGCCAGTGGATCAGCCACAGGTCGACGTGGTCGGTGCCGAGCGCGGCCAGGCTCGCCTCGAGCGTCTCCCGCTCCCGGCCGACCCGGTCCGGCGGCAGCTTGGTGGTGACGAAGACGTCCTCGCGGCGCAGCCCGCTCTCCCGGACCGCCCGCCCGACCTCCTCCTCGTTGCCGTACATCGTGGCGGTGTCGACGTGCCGGTAGCCGGCGTCGAGCGCGGCGAGCACCGCGTCGTACCCGGCCTGGCCGGTGGCCTGCCAGGTGCCGAAGCCGAGCAGGGGCATCCGCACCTCGCCCGGGAGCACAACGGTGGGCTGGTCCTCGTGGTCCATGGTCCCGGTCTACCCGTGATGACCCGCGACATGCCGCCGAACCGGACACGCGGGCGACCGGCGGGCCGGCGCGGATTGCCGGAGAATGCGGGTGTGGCTGACCCGCTGGAGGAGTACCGGCGCAAACGGGACGCGGCGCGCACCCCGGAGCCGGTGCCGAAGCGACCCCCGCGGCGCAAGCGATCCGCCGACGGCACGGCCCGGTTCGTCATCCAGCAGCACCACGCCCGGAGCCTGCACTGGGACCTGCGGCTGGAGCACGAGGGGGTGCTGGCCTCCTGGGCGGTGCCGCGCGGGCTGCCCCGCGACACCGGCCGCAACCACCTCGCCGTGCACACCGAGGACCACCCGATGGAATACCTGGACTTCCACGGCGAGATCCCGGCCGGCGAGTACGGCGGCGGGCGGATGACCGTCCACGACCGGGGCACCTACCACTGCGAGAAGTGGCGCGACGACGAGGTGGTCGTGGTGCTCGACGGCGAGCGCACCTCCGGGCGGTACGTCCTCTTCGCGACCGGCGGCAAGGGCGGGCGGGACTGGATGGTCCGCCGCACCGACCCGCCGCCGGAGGGCTGGACGAGCATGCCGGAACTGGTCCGCCCGATGCTCCCCACCGGGGCGGCGAAGCTGCCGGCGGACGAGACGGAGTGGGGCTACGAGCTGCGCTGGGACGGGGTGCGCGCGGTCGCGTACGTCTCCGGGGGGCGGCTGCGGCTGCTCGCGCAGGACGACGAGGACGTCTCCGGGACGTACCCCTGGCTGCGCGAGCTGGCCGAAGAGCTGGCGCCCACGGAGGCCGTGTTCGACGGCGTCCTGGTCCGCATCGACCGCGCCGGCCGGGTGCGGCCGGCGCGCGGCGGACGCCGGACCCCCGACGCCCAGTACCTGATCTTCGATCTGCTCTGGATGGAGGGCGTGACCAGCATCGACCTGCCGTACGCGCAGCGCCGGGAGCTGCTCGACGGGCTGGCGCTCGCCGGCGGGCACTGGCAGACTCCGCCCTGGTTCCCCGGTGCCGGCAGGGAGGCGCTGCGGACCGGGCGGGAGCAGGGGCTGCCCGGGGTGGTGGCGAAGCGGCTGGACTCGGTCTACGAGCCGGGCCGGCGCAGCCGGCGCTGGCTGAGCATCGACGCGAGCCGAGACACGAGCTGAGACGGCGAGGAGCATCGTGTACCTGACGCACCTGGAGTGCCCGCGCTGCGGGCGGGAGCACGACGCCGGCAAGCTGGCCAACCTCTGCGACTGCGGATCCCCGCTGCTGGCCCGCTACGACCTGGCGGCGGTGGCGAAGGTGCTCACCCCGGAGCGCTTCCCGCTGCGCCCGGCCGACCTGTGGCGCTACCGCGAGCTGCTGCCGGTGGCCGACCCCCGGCACGAGACCACGCTGGGCGAGGGGTGGACGCCGCTGCTGCGCACCCCGACCTACGGCGCGGAGATCGGCATCGCGGACCTGATGGTCAAGGACGAGGGGCTGACCCCGACCGGCTCGTTCAAGGCGCGTGGCGCGGCGGTGGGCGTCAGCCGGGCCCGCGAGCTGGGCGTGGAGCGGATCGCCATGCCCACCAACGGCAACGCGGGCGCGGCCTGGGCCACCTACGCCGCCCGGGCCGGGCTGGGCGCGACCATCGTCATGCCGCTGGACGCGCCGGCCATCTGCCGGCGCGAGTGCGTGGCCGCCGGGGCCGACCTGCGCCTGGTCGACGGGCTGATCAGCGACGCCGGGCGGCACGTCGCGGGGCTGGTCGCCGGCTCCGGCGGCGCGATCTTCGACGCCGGCACGCTGCGGGAGCCGTACCGGCTCGAGGGCAAGAAGACGATGGGGTACGAGATCGTCGAGCAGCTCGGCTGGCAGGTGCCGGACGTGATCATCTATCCCACGGGCGGCGGGGTCGGCCTGATCGGCATCCAGAAGGCGCTGCACGAGCTGCGCGAGCTGGGCTGGATCGAGGACAAGCTGCCGCGCCTGGTCGCGGTGCAGTCGACGGGCTGCGCGCCGATCGTCCGGGCCTTCGCCGCCGGTGAGCAGCGGGCGCAGCCCTGGGCCGACGCGCACACCGTGGCGTTCGGCATCACCGTGCCGGCCCCGCTCGGCGACGAGCTGATCCTCGACGCGCTGCGCGCCAGCGCCGGCACCGCGATCGCCGTGGACGACGCCGAGATCCTGGCCGATCTGCGGGACTTCGCCGCCCGCGAGGGGCTGCTGCTCTGCCCGGAGGGGGCCGCCTGCCTGACCGCCGCCCGGCACCTGCGCGCCGGCGGTTGGATCCGGGCCGGCGAACGCGTGGTGGTGCTCAACACCGGGGCCGGCGTGAAGTACCCGGAGACGGTGGACGTCACCGGCGTGCCGGTGCTGCCGGCCTGACCTGCCGCCCCCTGCGCCCCGCCGTCAGTCCGTGGCGGGGTCGGTCAGCCGCCAGGCGGCGCTGACCAGGCCGATGTGCGACAGCGCCTGCGGGGTGTTGCCGAGCTGCGCACCGGAGCGCGGGTCGATCTGCTCGCTGAACAGGCCGACGTCGTTGGCGTGCCCGAGCAACCGCTCGAAGAGCGCCTCGGCCCGGCCCCGCTCGCCGGCCATCACCAGGCACTCCACCAGCCAGAACGAGCAGGGCAGGAAGCCCGCCGGATCGGTGCCCCAGCGACGGACGAGACCCTCCCCGGCGCCCAGCTCGCGCTCGACCGCCTCGATGGTGGCGCGCATCCGCGGGTCGGTCGCCGGCAGGAACCCCACCAGCGGCAGCAGCAGCACGGACGCGTCCAGGTCCGGCGAGCCGAACGCGCCGCCGAACGCGCCGGTCCGCTCGTGCCAGCCGTCGCGCAGCACGGCGGCCCGGATCTCGTCGCGGATCGCCGCCCAGCGCCCGGGGTCGGCCCGGTCGCCGAGCCGGGGCGCGAGCGTCACCGCCCGGTCCAGCGCCACCCAGCAGAGCACCTTCGACGTGAGGTAGTGCCGGTCGGCGTCCCGGGTCTCCCAGATGCCCCGGTCGGGCAGGTGCCAGGTGGTGGCCACCTGCTCGGCCAGGCCGAGCACCATCTCGCGCAGTTCCGGGTCGAACGCCTCCCCCAGGTGGTCGCGCAGCTGCCAGACCGCCGAGAGCACCTCGCCCGGCACGTCGAGCTGGCGCTGCCGCCAGGCGTCGTTGCCGACCCGCACCGGCAGGCTGCCGCCGTAGCCGCGCAGGTGGGCGCACTCGTACTCGGAGACGTCCCGCTCCCCCTCCAGGCCGAAGAGCACCGGCACGGGCTCGGGGCCGACCCGGCCGATCGAGCGGGCCGCCCAGGCGAAGAGCCGGGACGCCTCGGACGGGCAGGCGGCCACCCAGAGGGCGCGCAGGGTCATCGCGAAGTCGCGCAGCCACGAGTAGCGGTAGTCGTAGTTGCGGTCGCCGCCGATCCGCTCCGGCAGCGACGTGGTGAGGGCCGCGGCCACCGCGCCGCTGCGGGCGTACGTGAGGCCGGTGAGCACGGTCGCGCTCTGCCGCACCTGCGCGGGGTAGCGGCCGTCGTAGTGGTGCGACTCCCGGTAGGCCTGCCAGGCCTGCACCGTCTCGGCGAGCGCGGCCACCGGCTCCAGCCGGGCCGGCGCCGTCCCGTACGCCTGCCCGTACGCCACGTCGAAGCCGACCACCTCGCCGGCACAGACCTCGAACTCCTGCCGGACCCGGTCGCGGTCGACCTGCGGTGCGATCCCGCCGGCGTGCAGGGTCAGCACCACCGGCCCGGCCGCGGCCAGCACCCCGCCGTCGGGCTGCTCGTGCAGGTACGGGGTGAGCAGGCCGTACTCCGGGCGGGGGCGGAAGTCGAGCGACATCCGCACCCGCCCGGTCAGTCCCTCCACCACCCGCAGCAGCACCGCCGGCGAGTTCATCCCCAGCTGGTGGCCCCGGGCGCCGAACTCGGCGGCGAGCGCGTCGGTGACCGCGACGCTCCCCTCCGGCGTGTGGTGCACCGTGCGCAGCACCAGCGTGTCGGCCAGGTACGCCCGCTCCACCCGGTGCCCGGGCAGCCCGGCGGCCACGGGCGCCAGCCGCCAGTGGCCGGCCTCCGGGTCGAGGATGCGGCCGAAGACCGACGCGGAGTCGAACCGGTCCGGGCACCACCAGTCGATCGAGCCGTCCCGGCCGACCAGGGCGCCCGAACGGCAGTCGGAGAGGAACCCGTAGTCGGAGATCGCCAACTGGTCCACCCGCTGCGGGTACCCGGTTCCGGCCGCCTCAGGCGGCACCGGCGGCGCGGACGGTCAGGAGGTGGGCGGCTCGTCCTCGCCGGCGGCCTCCGCGGCGTCGGCCTCCTCCTTGGTCCGGTGCACCGCCTGGTCGGCGTGCTCGGGCGGGCCGTAGACGGTGTAGAGCACCAGCGGGTTGGGGCCGGTGTTGACGAAGTTGTGCTTCGTGCCCGCCGGCACCACCACCAGGTCGCCCTGCACGACCTCGCGCTTCTCCCCCGCCACCCGGGCCTCGCCCGTGCCGCTGACGAAGGTCAGGATCTGGTCGATGCCCTCGTGGACCTCCTCGCCGATCTCGCCACCCGGAGGAATCGTCATGATCACCAACTGGGTGTGCTCACCGGTCCACAGCACCCGCCGGAAGTCTGGGCTCTTCTCGGCGACGGTCGCGATCGTGAAATGTTCCATGCCGACGCACATACCCGCTGCGGCCCGACACCACGCCGAGACTCGCAGATGGTGGAATTCGCCACTTCCCCGAGGTTTCGATCCTCCGTGGCCGGGGATCGAGTGAACAGCCGGCGCACGGTGGCCGGTCGAGCCAGGTCCCCGCCGGCGTACCGCCGTACGGCTGCGGTGGTGGGAGACGGCCAGAGCGCGGCGACGTTCCGATCCCGGATCCGGACGGCGCCGCGCGCTCGTGTCCGGCCCCGGCCCTCCGGACGGGCGCCGGACGGCACGGACCGGCGGGAAGTCGCCGCACCGCACGCCCGCCGACCTGCGGTGGACCGCTCAGTCGTCGTCCTCGGCCGACACCGGCTCCAGACCCACGCAGCGCAGCCTCAGCTCGAACTCGCCGGACGGGCCGGCGAAGGCGACCTCCACGTCGTCGTCCGGCCCCCGCTCCGCGTCCGAGACCCGGTAGCCCGGCGCGGGCGTCCAGGAGACCAGCCGCACCCCGTCCGGCCCGCACTCGGCCACCGCGCTGCCACCCGTCGTGGCGAAGGCCCGACGTGCTCCCGCCGGGGCCGAGCCGGTCGCTCCCGGCGATGCCGGCCCGCCCGTCCCGGTCGCTGTCGGCGACGGCCCGCCGACCCCGGGGGCGGTGGGCCCGGGGGAGGCCAGGGCACGCTCGATCTCCTCCTGGCTGAGCACCCCGCCCGGGGTGCCGGCGATGCTCTCCCCCACCCACTCGATCGCGGCCACCCCGATCAGGGTGGCGACGGCGGCGGTGGCCAGCCACCCGGCGACGGCGAGGAACGAACGGCGGCGCATCCCCCGA
The DNA here is from genome assembly GCF_040640035.1 of Micromonospora sp. NPDC023633. Taxonomy (NCBI): domain Bacteria; kingdom Bacillati; phylum Actinomycetota; class Actinomycetes; order Micromonosporales; family Micromonosporaceae; genus Micromonospora; species Micromonospora sp. NPDC023633. Next base: position 82,110 of record NZ_JBFABB010000006.1, read on the forward strand.
GTCTCCCCGATCCGGGGTTCGGACGAGCCCTGCACGAGGCTAAGGGAGGGTTAAGGTCCGGGCCGGCGCGGGCCGTGGCGGCTAGCCTGCCACCTGTGGCCCGCCTGCTGCTCATCGAGGACGACCTGACGATCCGTACGCCGCTGCTGCGGGCCCTGCGCGACCGGGGGCACGCGGTGGCCGCCGCCTCGACGGCGATGACCGGCCTGCGCGACGCGCTGGACGACCGGCCCGACCTGGTGGTGCTGGACCTGGGACTGCCCGATCTGGACGGCCGGGAGCTGTTGCGGATGCTCCGCGCGGTCAGCGCCGTGCCGGTCATCGTCGCCACCGCCCGCGACGACGAGACCGAGATCGTCCGGGTGCTCGACGCCGGGGCGGACGACTACGTGGTGAAGCCGTTCACGGCCGCGCAGCTCGACGCGCGGATCCGGGCGGTGCTCCGGCGCGGGACGGGGTCCGGCCCGGAGGAGGACACGACGCTGGTCGTGGGCGGACTGCGGGTCGACCCGCGGTCGCGGCAGGTCACCCTGGACGGCGCGCCCGTCGAGCTGACCCCGCGCGAGTTCGACCTGCTGCACCACCTCGCGGGCCGGCCCGGCCAGGTGGTCACCAAGCGGGAGCTGCTCGCCGAGGTGTGGCGGGTCCCGTACGGCGGCGCCGACAAGACCGTGGACGTGCACCTGTCCTGGCTGCGGCGCAAGCTCGGGGAGAGCGCGCAGACGCCCCGCTACCTGCACACCGTGCGGGGCGTCGGGGTCCGGCTGGAGGCACCGGGGAGCGCCGGATGAGGGCCCGGCTGGCCCTGCTGGTCGCCGCGGTCAGCGTGCTCACCCTGGTCGCCTTCCTGGTGCCGCTGGCGCTGCTGGTACGTACCGTCGCGGCGGACCGGGCCACCGTGCGGGCCACGGCCGACGCGCAGAGCCTCGTCACCGTCGTCGGTACCGCCGACACGACGACGATCCGGCTGACCGTCGAACAGCTGGCCACCGAGTCCGAGCGGTCGGTCACTGTGTTCCTGCCCGACGGCACGGTGCTCGGCGCCCCGGCCCCCCGTACGCCCGCGGTGGCGCTGGCGGCCCGGGGGCAGAGCCTCACCGCCGAGTCCGGGCGGGGGCGGGAGGTGGTGATCGCCGTGCAGGGCCGCCCGGACGGCACCGGCGTGATCCGGACGGTGGTCCCGCCCGCCGAGCTGACCGCCGGGGTGACCCGGTCCTGGCTGGCCCTGGCCCTGCTCGGCGTGCTGCTGGTGCTGATCGGGCTGGCCGTCGCCGACCGGCTGGCCCGCACCCTGGTCCGGCCGATCGGTGAGCTGTCCGCGGTGTCGCACCGGCTGGCGAACGCGGAGCTGGACGCGCGGGTCACGCCCGCCGGGCCGCCCGAGCTGCGTGAGGTGGCCGGCGCCCTCAACCACCTCGCCGGCCGGATCCAGGTGCTGCTGGTGCAGGAGCGGGAGGAGGTCGCCGACCTCTCGCACCGCCTGCGTACCCCGCTGACGGCGCTCCGCCTGGAGGCCGAGTCGCTGCGCGACCCGGAGGACGCGGCCCGGGTGACCGCGGCCGTGGACGGGCTGGAGCGGGCGGTCACCGGCCTGATCCGACAGGCCCGTTGGCGGGTGCCGACGGCCGGCGCGGCCAGCGCCGACGCGGCGGCCGTGGTGGCCGAGCGGGTGGCGTTCTGGTCGGTGCTGGCCGAGGACACCGGGCGGGCCGTGACGCTCGACCTGGCCCCGGGCCCGCTGCCGGTGGGCGTGCCCGCCGACGAACTGGCGGCGGCGGTGGACGCCCTGCTCGGCAACGTCTTCGCGCACACCCCGGACGGCACGGCGTTCGCCGTCCGGCTGGCCACGGAGGCGGGCCGGGCGGTGCTGACCGTGGCGGACGAGGGGCCGGGGATGCCGCCCGGCACGATCGACCGGGGCGCGAGCACCGCCGGCTCGACCGGCCTGGGCCTGGACATCGCCCGCCGCGCGGCCCAGGCCAGCGGCGGCCGGCTCACCCTGCACACCGCGCCCTCCGGGGGCGCGGAGGTGCGCCTCGAACTCGGCCCGCCCCGGCCCTGACCCGCCCTCCGGCCGCGCCCGGACAGGCTTAACCCGGCCTTAGCGTTCGGGCAGCGTGGCGCTATCCGGGCCGGCGCGATCCTGGGAACCAGCAACCGAGGAAGGGTGAAACGAGATGAAGCGCAAGTCCCTGATGCTGGCGTCGCTCGGAGGCGCGGCGGTGCTCGCCGTGACCGGCGCGACCTTCGGCGTCGCGGCGGCCGACGACGGCGCGGCCCGGGCGACCACCCTGGCCGCCGCCACCACCGCCCCGACCGACCCGGCCACGCCGGGCACCCCGAGCGGCACCGGGAGCAGCGCCCCGGCGACGGGCGGCGCGCCGACCACCGGCGGCACCCCGGCGGCGCCCGGCACCCCGTCGGGCAGCGGCGCTCCGGCCACCGGCGACGACGCGGTGAGCGAGCAGCGGGCCGGCGAGATCGCGCTGGCCCGGGCGGGCGGCGGCAAGATCGTCGAGGTCGAGCGCGAGGAGGAGGACGGCCGGGCCGTGTGGAGCGTCGAGATCGTGGCCGGGCAGACCGAGCACGAGATCGACGTCGACCGGGGCGACGGCACGGTGGTCAAGGCCGAGCAGGAGCCGGTCGACGACGACGATGACGACGACCGGGACGACGACGACTCGGACGACGGCGACGACGACTGATCCGCTGCCGGTACCGCCGCCGCCGTCCCGCTTGCGCGGGGCGGCGGCGTCGCCGTCGCGGGCGGCGGGCGGCGGGTCGGCCCGGCCCGGTCGCGCCCCCACGCGGCACGCCCCGGCGCGGGCACGCGACGGGACGGGCCGATCGACCCTGTGACGGACACCGATGTCTGGCTACATTGGGGTATGGTGCCCGCCCATCGGGGCCGGGCGGCGGAACCGGTCTACCGCCCCATCCTCGCCAATCGGCGGGGTGAGCTGGAGGCGCTCGGTCATCTCGACGACGTCGTCGCACCCCTGCTCGCCCCGGTCCTCCAGGTGTCCGTCCTGGACCAGTTCACCCTGGACGTGCTCCGCCGGCTGCCCGACGGGCTGCTCACGGCCGTCGACGTCACCGGACTGCCCGACGCCCCGGAGACCGAGCTGGTCCGCTGGGGCGTACCGCTGGTGCCGGTGATCGGGCTCGCGGACAGTGACCGGCGCCTGGTGGCGCACGGTGCCGCGGCCCGGGCCCACGCCCAGCGGGCGGTCGTCCGGCTGCGGGTCGGCCACGACCGGGCCGGCCCGGACGCGGCCACGGCGGCGGCGGAGCGGGTCTGGCGGTTCACCCGCCTGGTGCCCGAGCAGTGCGACCTGCTCCTCGACGCGGGCGACGTGTGCTGCCGGGCCGACGTGCGGGTGGCCGAGCCCCGGGTCCGCCGGCTGCTGGAGTGGGCCCGCCGGCACGCCTGGTGCTCGGTGAGCGTGGCGGCGGGCGGGATGCCCCCCGCGATTTCCGCCCTGCCCACCGACGAACCGGTACGCCTCGACCGCTGGGACTGGCAGCTCTGGCAGCGGCTGGCCGACCTCGACGTCGGGTACGGCGACTACGGCGTCGGCTCCGCGGTGCCCGGCGCGGACCAGTCGGGAGACCGGCTGCCCACCGTCCGCTACACCGCCGACGGCGCCTGGTGGGTGTACCGCTGGTCGCGGCGGGGCGGACGCGGCGACGACCGGTTCGCGGACCTGTGCCGCACCGTCGTCTCGGCCCCGCACTGGCCGGCCACGGGTGCGGCCTTCTCCTGGGGCGACCACGAGATCCTGCGGCGTGCCCGCAGGGGCGCCGGCGCCGGGTCCGCCAGCAACTGGGCGGCGTGGAGCACCTCGCACCACCTGGCGCACGTGCTGGCCGCGCTGCCGCACCCGGAGCGGGAGCCCCGACCGGGGCCGTGGCGATCCGGTCAGGCGCCGCCGGAGCGGGGCCGTCCCGCCCGGCCGCACCGCAACGGGGAGACCCGCCGGGCCGGCTGAGCGCCTTCCCTACCGGGCTGCGGTGCGCTGGCGGCGGCCCGCCGTCACTGCTTCTCGGTGAACCCGAACTGCACGATGCCCTCGTCGTCGACGCTCGCGTCCACCGACGCGTCACCGAGCAGCTCGGCGGCGTCGGAGTCCAGGAAGATGCGGGCGCCCTGGTTGTCGACCACGTGGTCGCCCTCGACCGGTTCGGCGACCAGTTCGACGGTGAGCGAACCCGCGTCGGTGTCGGCGGCGATCCGCACTCCGCCGTCCTCGGCGACGTCCTGCTGGTTGGCGAGGTCTCGGATGACCAGCACGGCGTTGTCGGTCATGGTGAGCATGGCGGAACTCCTCGTGGATTCTCGGATTCGCGGTGCGGGACCGGGGCTCGGCCCGCGGGCGAGCGCACGTGGGAGGCGATGGAAGGGCGACACGCACATCGCCGTCGCACTTCGGGGCAGCTCAGGGCCCCTCCACGGCCTACGTTGCCCCCTGCCGCGGGATCCGTCAAATAGATCGCGATCGGTGCGCGACGCCGGCCGGGGCGAGCCGGGCCCGGATCTCGCGTACCGCCGCGCGGCCCGCCCGGTTGGCGCCGATCGTGCTCGCCGACGGGCCGTACCCGATCAGGTGAATCCGCTCGTCGGCGACCACCCGGGTGCCGTCCATCGTGATACCGCCGCCCGGCGCGCGCAGCCGCAGCGGCGCGAGATGGTCCAGCGCCGCCCGGAAGCCGGTGCACCACAGGATCACGTCCGCGGGCACGAACCGCCCGTCGTCCCAGGCCACCCCGTCGGGCGTGATCCGGTCGAAGACGGGTACCCGGTCCAGCACGCCGCCCTCGCGCAGCCGGCGCAGCTCCGGCGTGAGCGGCAGCCCGGTCACCCCGACCACGCTGTCCGGGGGCCGGCCCGCGCGGACCGCCGCGTCGACCAGGGCCACCGCCGCCCGCCCCCGCTCGGGGGTGAACTCCTCGTCGCGGAAGTCGGGCGGGCGCCGGGTCACCCAGGTGGTGCCGGCCGCGACGGTGGAGACCTCGGCGAGCAGTTGGACGGCCGACGTCCCGCCGCCCACCACCACGACCCGCCGGCCGGCGAATTCCGCCGGTCCACGGTAGTCGGCCGTGTGCAACTGCCGGCCCCGGAAGGCCGACCGGCCGGGGTAGTGCGGCCAGAACGGCCGGGTCCAGGTGCCGGTGGCGTTGACCAGGGCGCGCGTCGTCCAGGAACCGTGGTCGGTGTGCACGGCCAGCCGGCCGTCGGGCCGGTCGCGGACCTCCCGGACCCGCACGGGACGCCGCACCGGCAGGTCGAACTCGCGCTCGTACGCGGCGAAGTAGGCGCTGACCACCTCGGCCGCCGGCCGGTCGGGCCCGGCCGCCGGGAAGGGCAGGCCGGGCAGGTCGTGGAAGCCGTGCACCCGGTCGAGTCGCAGCGTGGGCCAGCGGTGCCGCCACGCCCCACCCGGCCCGTCGCCCCCGTCGAGGATCACGAAGCCGTCCCCCGGGGCGAACCCGGCGCGGCCCAGGTGGTGGCCGGCGGAGAGGCCGGCCTGCCCGGCCCCGATCACCAGCACGTCGACGGAGCGCTCGTCCATGCCGGGTACAACACCGGCGGGCCCGACCGGCTGCCCGCCGCGGGCGTCTCGCCGATCACAGCCTGCCGCCGGGAACCGTGCCGAGCCGGCCGGAGTCAGAATCGGCGTACGGACCGACCGAGGGCACCGCCGCCCCGTTCGACGGCTGACCGGACCGACGGAAATTTTCTTTCCATCGACGGTCTTTTCCGGCAGATACCTGCATGGCAGCATCACCCCATGCATCATCGTCTCTTCCCCCGGACGCTCGCGCTGCTGGCGCTGGTCGCTGCCGCGGCCACGGCGGGCGCGCCCACCGCCACCGCGGAGTCCCCGACCCCCGCGGCGACCCGACTGCACGCCACCATCGACGCGATCCTCGCCGACAGCCGGCTGGCCGGGGCGCAGGCCTCGGTGGTGGTCAAGGACGCGGCCACCGGGGAGACGGTCTACCACCGCAACGGCGACCGCCGCCTGGTGCCCGCCTCCAACACCAAGCTGCTGACCTCGGCGGCGGCGCTGGAACTACTCGGGCCGGGCCACCGCTTCAGCACCGAGGTGCGGACCAGCGGCGCCCGCCGTGCGGGCCTGGTCTCCGGCAACCTCTACCTGCGCGGCGGGGGCGACCCGACCATGCTGGCCGCCGAGTACGACGCGCTGGCCGCGCAGGTCGCCGCCGCGGGCGTCCGGGTGGTCACCGGCAACCTGGTGGCCGACGACACCCGCTACGACAGCACCCGCCTCGGCCCGGACTGGACCTGGGACGACGAGCCGTATTACTACGCCGCGCAGGTCTCCGCCCTGACCGTGGCGCCGGACACCGACTACGACGCGGGCACCGTCATCGTCCACGCCGCCCCCGGCGCGACCGCCGGCGCGCGTCCGGTCGTCACCACCACCCCGGCCACCCGGTACCTGAAGATCGACAACCGGGCCGAGACGGTCGCCGGCGGGGAGACGTCGGTCTCCTTCGAGCGCGCGCACGGGAGCAACACGATCGTCGTCACCGGGCAGATCGCGCTCGACGCCGCGCCGGCGAGCGACTGGGTCAGCGTCTGGGAGCCCACCGGCTACGCCGCCGACGTCTTCCGGTCGGCGCTGCGCCGGCACGGCGTGCGGGTGCTCGGCCGGACGGTGCTCGGCCAGGCCACCCCGGAGGGCGCGGCCGAGGTGGGACGGCACCGCTCGATGCCCCTGGCCGAACTGATGGTGCCGTTCCTCAAGCTGTCCAACAACGGGCACGCCGAGGTGCTGACCAAGGAGATCGGCCGGGTGCTCTCCGGCTCCGGCACCTGGTCGGCCGGGCTGGCCGCGATCAGCGAGTACGTCGCCGACGCCGGGATGGACACCGGGACGCTGCGCCAGCGGGACGGCTCCGGGCTCTCCCGGCGCAACCTCGTCCCGGCCGACGAGTTCGTGGACCTGCTCACCGCCGTCCGCGCCGAGCCCTGGTTCGACACCTGGTACGCGGCCCTGCCGGTCGCCGGCGAGGCGGACCGGTTCGTCGGCGGGACGCTGCGCAGCCGGATGCGGGGCACCCCGGCGGCGGGCAACGTGCACGCCAAGACCGGCAGCCTGACCGGCGTCTCCGGCCTCTCCGGTTACGTCACCGACGCCGACGGGCGGGTGCTGGCGTTCTCGATCCTGCTCAACAACTACCTGGCCTCCTCGGTGAAGACGCTGGAGGACCAGATCGCGATCGCCCTGGCCTCGTACACCGGGAAGGGCGTGACCGGCGCGCGGGTCGCGCCCCCGGCGGCCCCCGACGCCCCCCGGGTTCCCGAGGGCCTGGAGTGCGCCTGGGTGAAGCCGAACGCCTGCTGACGGGCCGGCGGGGCCCGGTGCGAGGGCCCTGCCGGCGCTCAGGCGCCGGGACGGTGCGGAAGCTCGGCCGCCGGGTCGCCGCGCTCGATCAGCGCGGCGATCTCGGCGGGACGCAGGCCGCGCTGCGCCAGCACGCGGGTCCCCCAGCGGTGCAGCCGGCACGGGTGCGGGCTGGCATCGTTGCGGCAGACCGTCCCGCCGGACCAGAGCCTGGGCGCGTGCACCACGATCGCCCGCACGGCGAACTGGGCGTCCTCGACGGTCACGTACGGCGGCAGCGGGATCTCCCGGAGCACCTCCCCGGACGGCTCCCCGGCGCCCCGGGGGGTCGGACGGACGGTGCGGGTGGTGGTGCTGCTCATCGGCCAAGCCTCCACAGAGGATCGTCGGACGTGGACAGCAGAAAGTTACGACAGGCGGGACGCGGCGCGACGGACAAACTGTCCCGACGGTCGGGACGACGTGGCGCGGCCGCGTCGGTCAGCGGGCGGCCCGCTCCCGCAGGCCCGCGCCCGCTCCAGGTCGGGGAACTCGACGGCGACCACGATGCCCGGCCAGTCGCCCTCCTTGACCTCCACCTCGGCGCCGTGCACCCGGAACCCGGCCACCGAACGGCTCCAGTGTGGACTGGACCCGTTCGGGTCAGACGCGGTCGAGCACGACGACGGGGATGTCCCGGTCGGTCTTGGTCTGGTAGTCGTCGTACGCGGGCCAGATGGCGGCCATCGTGGACCACATCCGCGGCTTCTCCTCCGCCGTCGCCGTACGCGCCCGCGCGGTGAACCGCTCGGCGCCCACCTGCACCTCGACGAGCGGCTCGTCGAGCAGGTTGAGGTACCAGGCCGGGTGCTTCGGGTCGCCGCCCTGCGAGGCGACGACCAGGTAGGCGTCACCGTCGCGGCCGTAGATGAGCGCGGTGCGCCGCAGCTTCCCGCTGCGCCTGCCCCGGGTGGTCAGCAGCAGGGTGAAGACCCCGGGCCGCCACTCGTGCCCCTCGGCGCCGTCGGTCTCGACGTACCGCCGGATGTGGTCGGCCACCCAGCCCTGCGGGCTGTCCAGCACCTGCTCGCTCATTAGTCCTCCCGTTCGCCCTCGCGCACCCGGTCGTCGCGACCACGCTACTCCGGGCCACGGCCGGTCGCCGGGCGAACGGGGCCGCCGGTCAGCTCAGCGCGACCGCCCGGACGCCGACGTTGCCGCAGGCGTCGGTGTATGTCTGCGGCGTGCCACGCCCCCGTCGGCTCGTCCCTCCACACCGGACGGACGGGCATGTCCGGCTCGGCACCGGACCGTAGCGGACATCGATCAGGGCGATGGTCGCGGGTCCTGCGGCGCCCCGGCTCAGTCCCGTCGTCGGCGGCGCAGCCCTCGACCGGGATGCCAGCTCTCGATCACCAGGTGGTCCGGCGGATCGCCCACCCGGGTCAGCACCACCTCGGTCAGCTCGATCCGGAACCGGTGCGAGCCGTCCTCGCCCGGCGGCTCCTCGTGCGCCAGCCCGGCGATCTTCGCGTCGCCGCCCCAGGACCCCGGATCGTCGGCCGGAGGGTCCTCGGTCGGGCAGTGCAGCGCCACCCGTGGGTCGCGGCGCAGGTCGAGCGCCTTGACCGCGCCGGCCATGCTGCCCAGCCGCAGATGCTCGGCGCCGAAGTCGAACTCGGTGCCGCTGATCCGGGGAGAGCCGTCCCGGCGCAGCGTCGCCATCGTGCCGTGTTTGCGTACCGCGAAGAGCGCCCGGACGCGCTCGGCGAACCCGGGCTCCGTGCGGACAAGATCGGACCACCATGTCATGCGACCCAGCCTGGCAGGCAATCCGGACAACCCGCGTCGGCTTTTCTCAGCGGATCTCGAAGCCGAGCGCCTGCGCGATCACCACGGTCTGCGCGGGGTCGACGATCGCCCCGGCCCGCTCCACCACCGTCGGGTCGAGCGCGGTCAGGTCGCTGCCGCGCAGGTCGGCCCCGGACAGCCGGGAGCTGTGCAGCTGCGCGGCGGAGAGGTCGACGCCGGTGACGGTGGCCCCGGTCAGGTTGGCTCCGGTGAGATCCACCTCGCGCATCCGGGCGTCGGTGATGCGGACTCCGCGCAGGTCGGCGCCGGGCAGCCCGACGAACGACCAGTCGCCGCCGGCGACCGTCAGCGGTCGGAGGTCGCACTGCGCGAAGGTGCTGCCCACGAGCTTGCAGCCGGTGAACTCCGCCTCGAAGAAGTTGCACCGCTGGAAGGTGCAGCGGGTGAAGGCCGAGTCGGTGTGCCGGGAGGCGTTGAACCTCACGTTGCCGAACGTGCAGCCGTCGAAGACCGCGCCCCGGCTCACCGCCTCGGTCAGGTCGACGTGGAAGAACTCGCAGCGGACGAAGTGCCGGTCCACCAGTTCCTCGCCGTACCAGTCCTCGTCGCGGAAGGTCGCGTCCTCGGTCAGCTCGGGCATCGGACCAGGCTACCGAGGGGGTGGGACAACCGTCGCGGCCCTTCCACCGGGGCGTACCGGCTAGTAGTTTCGGCGAGGTGAGTGTGGCACGCAGCATCGACCCGGACCAGATCGGCTTCGACCCGGCGCGGTTGGCGCGCATCGACGAGCACTTCGGCAGGTACGTCGACGAGGGCCGCCTCGCCGGCTGGCAGGTGCTGGTCACCCGCCGCGGCGAGATCGCCCACTCGTCGACGTACGGGCTGCGCGACGCGGAGGCGGGCAGGCCCGTCGAGGCGGACACGCTCTGGCGCATCTACTCGATGACCAAGCCCGTCACCTCCGTCGCCGCGATGATCCTGTGGGAGGAGGGCCGCTTCGAGCTGACCGACGAGATCAGCCGGTGGCTGCCCGAGTTCGCCGACCTGCGGGTCTACTCCAAGGGCTCGGCCCTCAAGCCGTTCACGGTGCCGGCGATCGAACCGATCCGGGTCTGGCACCTGCTCACCCACACCGCCGGCCTGACGTACGGCTTCATGCAGACCTCGGTGGTCGACGGCATCTACCGGGCCGCCGGCTACGACCTGTACCCGCCGGCGGACGTCGACCTGGCGACGGCCTGCCAGGCGTTCGGCGAGCTGCCCCTGCTGTTCCAGCCCGGCACCGCGTGGGGCTACTCGGTCGCCACCGACGTGCTCGGCCGGCTGGTCGAGGTGGTCTCCGGGCAGAGCCTGGACGCCTTCTTCGCCGACCGGATCTTCCGCCCGCTGGGCATGACCGACACGCACTGGTGGGCGGAGGGCGACACCGCCGATCGACTCGCCGCCCTCTACGCGCCCGAGCCGCGCACCGGCCGCGCGTTCCGCTACGACAAGCTGGGCACCCTGGCGTACGAGAAGCCGCTGCTGCTCTCCGGCGGCGGCGGCCTGATCTCCAGCGCCGCCGACTACCACCGGTTCACCCAGATGCTGCTGCGCGGCGGCGAGCTGGACGGGGCGCGCGTGCTGGGGCCGCGCACGGTGCGCTTCATGACCCGCAACCACCTGCCCGGCGGCGAGGACCTGGGCACGCTCTCCACGGGTGGCTTCGCCGAGACCACCCTCGACGGGATCGGCTTCGGGCTCGGCTTCGCCGTGGTCGAGGACCCCGTGCCGAGCCGGGTGCCGAGCAGCGCCGGCGAGTACTACTGGGGCGGCGTGGCGAGCACGGCGTTCTGGGTCGACCCGGCCGAGGAGGTCACGGCCCTGTTCTTCACCCAGCTCATGCCGTCGAGCACCTATCCGATCCGGCCGCAGCTACGGCAGCTCGTCTACTCCGCCCTGGTCGACTGAGCCGGCTCCGGACCGCGCCGGCGAGGGGCGACCGGCGGCGCGGGCCGGCTCGGGGCGCCGGTTGCGGGCGGGCCGGCGGGTGAGAGCCGGCGCAGCAGCGCCCGCAGCCGTGCCGACCGGCGCTGCCGGGCCGACCGGGATCTCCGGTCCGCCAGCGCGCGGCGGCGCCGGTCAATAGCCTGGAGACGCGCTACGTCCGCCGGGCCGGACGGGCCGGGCGGGAGGCGGTATGAGCAACATCGTCGTGTTCGGCGCGGGTGGCACCGCGGGGTCGCGGATCACCGCCGAGGCGGTCGGCCGGGGGCACCGGGTCACCGCGGCGGTACGCCGGCCGGAGGCCACCTCGTACCTGCCGCCGGCGGTCACGGTGGTCACCGGGGACGCCACCAGCGAGCGGAGCGTACGGGAACTGGCGCCCGACACGGACGTCATGGTGGTGGCGATCGGCGGCGGCGAACGCGACCTCTGGCTCGACGCGGCGCGGAACCTGGTCGGCGCGCTGCGCGGACTGCCGGCCGCGCCCCGGATCATCCACGTGGGCGGCGGTTCGACCCTGCTCACCCGGAAGGGCACCCGCTACCTCGACGAGCCGGACTTCCCCCAGGAGTACCGCGACGCGGCCCTGGGGCAGGCCGACGCCCTGGACTTCTACCGCTCCTCGGCGGACGGGGTGACCTGGACCTACGTCTCCCCGCCGCCGCTGGAGTTCCACCCGGGCGAGCGCACCGGGCACTACCGCACCGGCGGCGACCAGCCGGTGACCGACCACGAGGGCCGCTCGGTGCTCAGCTACGAGGACCTGGCGGTGGCGATCGTGGACGAGATCGAGCAGCCGCGCCACGAGAACGCCCGCTTCACCGCCGCGTACTGAGGGCGGGCCCGGTCAGCCGCCGTGGTGGCGTGGACTGTCAGCCGCAGGGGGTGGCGCGGGCGCTGTCGGGCTGCCCCGCGTGTGCGACCGGGCGCGTCAGTCGGCGAGGCGGGCGGGGAAGCCGCCGGTGGCGATCGGGCCCCAGGCGTCGATGGTGACCCGGATCAGGGACTTGCCCTGACGGACCATCGCCGCCCGGTACTCGTCCCAGTCCGGGTGCTCACCGGAGATGCGGCGGAAGTACTCCACGAGTGGCTCCAGCGCCTCCGGCAGGTCCAGCACCTCGGCGGTGCCGTCGAGGTGCACCCACGGGCCGTTCCAGTCGTCGGAGAGCACGCACGCGGACACCCGTGGGTCGCGGCGGATGTTGGCGACCTTCGCCCGCTCGGGATAGGTGGAGATCACCAGCCGTCCCTCGCCGTCCACCCCGGCGGTGACCGGGGACGACTGCGGCCGACCGTCGGTGCGGTTGGTCATCAGCACCACCCGGTGCCGGGGCCGGAGGAACTCGGTCAGCTCGGCCCGGTCGACCCGGGTGTTCGTCGCGATGCCGCGTGCCATCATTCGTTCCTACCAGGGCGCCCGTCGCACGGCGACCGGACCGGTCGAACGGGCGCGGCGCCCGCTCACCAGGTCGCGCGTCGGCGCGCGCGGGCTCACCGGGGTCGCGGGGCGGCGCGGCCGGCGGCGGGCTGGGCCGGCACCCGGGGGCGGACCGAGGGCCGCCAGGCGCGGCCGTTGGCGTAGATCACCCGGAACCCGAGGTACGAGGCGAGCGGCGCCCAGTGCGCGGAGCCCATCCGCAGCTCGGCGGCGTTGTGGCGCTGGCCGTTGGCCAGCACGTCGAGCAGGACGGTTTCGAAGGCGGCCGACTCGACCCAGTCCACCTCGCGGGTGTATCCGCAGATCAGTGCCGCTCCGGTGGCGTCGAGGAAGCCCCGCAGCACGGCGTCGGAGGCGCGCAGCACCGAACAGCTGCCGAAATAGAGCCGTCGGCCGTCGCAGCGACCCGCCATCAGCTCGGCGACGTCCGCGAGCGCCACCGATTCCCAGTCGGTCAGGCAGAGCCGGCTCGGCTCGCCGTGCATCGCGAAGAAGCCGACCCGGTGGTCGGCGTACTGCTTGAGCAGCCAGCGGTCGACGAAGTAGAAGAGCTCGTCGCGGGTGGCCGCGTCCTTGTGGATGAAGCGGATCTTCCCGAGCCGTTCGAGCAGTTCCAGCGTGGGCAGAACGGAGCCGCGCTCGTTGAGGTCACGGTGCCACTGGCCCTCGATGCAGAAGACGCCACCACGTGCCACGCCGCCCCCTCCCCCGGTCCCGCCGGCGCTGACGTTACCGGGTCCGACCGACCGGAGAACATCACCCTCCGAGGGCTGAGCTGCGGCTTTGCGCGCCGTTCACGCTTTCCTGTCGCCCGTTGCGGAGCAATGGGCGTTTCGCAATTCGCGTAATGCCCAGGCAACGCCCAGGAACGACGAATCGTGAGGACAATTCTCGTTAATTGCCGCGAACCGCCCGACGGCCTGCCAGGGTGGAAACGCGGGACGGCCAGGCCGATGTCCCGGATCGCCACCCCATTCGCACTCCTGTCGGGAGGACTTCTGTGCGCGTCAACACCCTGAAACGGGCGGCTGTCGCATTCGCCCTGGCGTTGCCGGCAGCCGCTGTCGCCACGGTGGTCGCCGCGCCAGCGGCCCATGCCGACGGCTGCTACACGTGGAAGCGCAACCTCTACCAGGGGCGCTCCGGCGACGACGTCCGCCAGTTGCAGATCCGGGTCGCCGGGTGGGCCGGCAACCGGGACATCGTGGAGAACGACGGTCGCTACGGACCGAAGACCGCCGCCGCGGTCAGGCGGTTCCAGGCCGCGTACGGGCTGCGCGCCGACGGCGTCGCCGGACCGCAGACGTACGGCAAGCTCTACGCCCTCCAGGACGAAGACTGCACGCCACGGCACTTCAGCTTCACCGAGATGGACGACGGCTGCGGTCGCGGGGGTTGGAACGGCGGCCCGCTCTCCCCCGCGCAGACCAGGCAGAACGCGCTGCGCACGATGTGGAAGCTGGAGGCGATGCGGCGCAGCCTCGGCGACGAGCCGCTGCGCATCAGCAGCGGCTTCCGCAGCCGCGCCTGCAACGACCAGGTCGGCGGGGCGCCGGACAGCCAGCACCTCTACGGCAACGCCGCCGACGTGGTGTCGCGCACCAGTTCGCTGTGCCAGATCGCCCGGGACGCCCGCAGCCGGGGCTTCAGCGGGATCTACGGGCCGGGCTACCCGGACCACGACGACCACGTGCACGTGGACTCGCGGCGGGAGAACAACAGCGACGACACCCCGAACACCACCAGTTGGTCCGCGCCGGACTGCGGGATCGGCGCCGGCAACGACTGAGCCGGTCGGACGGCCACGCCGAGCCGGTCGGACGGCCACGCCGAGCCGGTCGGACGGCCACGCCGAGCCGGTCGGACGGCCACGCCGAGCCGGTCGGACGGCGGCGCCGGCCCGGGCGCGGGTGGGGACCCGCGTCCCGGGCCGGCGTCGTGCCCCGGTCGCTCAAGGTTCAATCCCGCCTCAGACGATGCCGGCGTCGTGGACCAGCAGGGCGACCTGGACCCGGTTGTTCAGGCCGAGCTTCACCAGCAGCCGCGACACGTACGCCTTCACGGTCGCGACGCTCATGAACAGCTCGGCGGCGATCTCCGCGTTCGTCCGGCCCCGCCCGAGCCCGACCGCGACCTCGCGCTCCCGCTCGCGGAGCCCGGCGAGCTGCCGCAGCGCCCGCTCCCGGCGCGGGTCCGGCCCGCCCGCCGCGCCCGGCGCGGTCACGTGGTCGATCAGCCGGCGGGTCACCACCGGGGAGAGCGTCGCCTCCCCCGCCGCCACCCGGCGCACCGCCCGCACGATCTCGGCCGGCGGGGTGTCCTTGAGCAGGAAGCCACCGGCCCCGGCCCGCAGCGCCCGGAGCACCTGCTCGTCGGCGTCGAAGGTGGTCAGCACCAGCACCTCCGGCGGGTCGGGCGACGCGCGCAGCGCCTCGGTGGCCGCGAGCCCGTCGAGCCGGGGCATCCGGATGTCCATCAGCACCACGTCCGGCGCGCAGGCGGCCACGGCGGCGGGCACCTCGCTGCCGTCCGCGGCCTCCCCGACCACGAGCAGGTCCGGCACCCCGCCGAGGATCATCGACAGGCCGGCCCGGACCAGGGCGTCGTCGTCGACGATCAGCACCCGCACCGGCCGGTCGGGGGTGGGCCCCGACCCGCCCGCCGCCGGGCCACCCGTCGCCGGCCCGCCCGCCGCCGGCCCCGTCACGCCGGCCACGGCAGCCAGGCGGCCAGCCGGAAGTCGCCCGAGTCGTCCCGCCCGTACTCCAGCCGCCCGCCGGCCAGGCTGACCCGCTCGGCGATGCCGACCAGGCCCGTGCCGGTGCCGGGAATCTCCGGGCCGGCGACGGCGCCGACCGGCCACCGGTTGCGGACCTCCACGGTCAGCCCGTCGCCGGGGGCACCGGCCACGTCGACGGTGACCGCCGCGCCGACGGCGTGCTTGCGGGCGTTGGTCAGCCCCTCCTGCACGATCCGGTAGACGCTGCGCCCCACCGCCGTGGGCACCTGCTCCCCCGCCGTGACCACGTCGCGGACGCCGACCCGGACCCCGGCGGCCCGCGACTCCTCGACGAGCGCGGGCAGGTCGCCCAGGGTGGGCTGCGGGCGTTCCGGGTCACCGTCGGCGACGGTCTCCGCGCGGAGCACCCCGATCACCTCGCGCAGGTCCTGCAACGCGGCGTGGGCGCTGCCCCGGATCACCCCGGCCGCCCGCGCCACCTCCTCCGGCGGCGCGTCCGGCCGGAACTCGAGCGCGCCGGCGTGCAGGCTGAGCAGCGAGATCCGGTGCGCCAGCACATCGTGCATCTCCCGGGCTATCCGGGTGCGCTCCAGGTGCCGGGCCTGCGCCACCCGCAACTGCTGCTCCGCCTCGGCCCGCTCGGCGCGCTCGCGCAGCGACACGACGAGCTGCCGCCGCGCCCGGACGAACATCCCCCACGCCAGCACGGAGAGGCTGAGCACCACCCCCCAGACGGTCGTCACCCAGTACGGCATGTGGGGATCCGGGCGCAGGTAGCTGAAGGCGAAGTTGGTGACCAGACCGGCGGCGGTCACCGCCAGCGCGACGGCCGTGCGGCGGTGCACCACGACGGTGAAGTAGAGGATCAGCAGCGGGACCGCCGACGCCATCGAGAACACGGTAAGCGGCAGGGTCACCACCGACAGTCCCAGCGGCCACCGGCGTCGCACCCAGAGCAGCGCGCAGCAGACGAGCCCGAACAGCGCGTCGACCGGGACCATCCAGCGCTGTGGCAGCGGGGTGGAGAAGTCGGGGTCGGACGCGGCCGCGTCGACCGTGGCGAGCAGGACCCAGCCGAGGGAGAGCAGGAAGCAGAGGCCGTCCACCAGCCAGTCGCGGGTGGTGCGACGCGGACCACGCCCCACCCGGGCCGCCGGGTCGACGCCCAGCGCCCCCGGCAGCAGCCAGGGGTGCTCCGGTACGGCGGCACTGGTCACGCGACCCATGCTAGGCAGCCGCGCGACGGGCCGACCAGCTACCAAAGTCGAGACCTCGGCGTCGACCAAGGTAGCCGCCGGACGAGACCGTCGGCCGCAGCGCGCCGCCGGGTGGCTCCGGCAGCGTGACCGGCATGATCAGCGTGGAACACCTCACCAAACGGTACGGGCGGCACACCGCCGTCGACGACGTGTCCTTCCGCTGCGAGCCGGGCACCGTCACCGGGTTCCTGGGGCCGAACGGCGCCGGCAAGTCCACCACCATGCGGATGATCTGCGGGCTCACGCCGCCCAGCGGCGGCGGCGCCACGGTCGGCGGCCGGCCCTACCGGGAGCTGCCCAACCCCGGGCGCGAGGTGGGCGTGCTGCTGGACGCCTCGGCCCAGCACGCCGGCCGCACCGGGCGGGAGGCGCTGACCGTGGCCGCGGCGACCATGGGCGTGGACCGCCGGCAGGTCGCCGCCAAGCTCAACCTGGTCGGGCTGAACGAGGTCGCGGCCGGGCGCCGCCTCCGGGCGTACTCGCTGGGGATGCGGCAGCGGCTCGGCCTGGCGCACGCGCTGCTGGGCGACCCCCGGGTGCTGATCCTCGACGAGCCGGCCAACGGCCTGGACCCGGAGGGGATCTTCTGGATGCGCGGCCTGCTGCGCGACTTCGCCGACCGGGGCGGCACCGTGCTGCTCTCCTCCCACCTGCTGCGCGAGGTGGAGGCGGTCGCGGACCGGCTGGTGGTCATCGGGGGCGGCCGGATCGTGGCCCAGGGCGACAAGGCCGAGCTGCTGGCCGGCGGCGGGACGCTGGTCCGGGCCCGGGACGCAGGGGCGCTGCGCGGCGCGCTGGACCGGGCCGGGCTGGCCGCCACCGAGGGCACCGAGGGGCTGCTGGTCCACGCCGACGCCGAGGCGGTCGGGCAGGCCGCCGCCGACGCCGGCGTCGCCCTCACCGAACTGCGGGCGGCCGGCAGCGGCGGCCTGGAACAGCTCTTCCTCACCCTGACCGCCGGCGCGTCGACCCAGGAGGCCGTCCGATGACCACCGCCACCACCGCCAGCCCGCCCACCGCCGACGCTGCCGCGCGCCACCCCGGCGTACGCCGGCCGTCGCTGCTCCGGCTCACCGGGGTGGAGCTGCGCAAGCTCGTCGACACCCGGGCCGGGCTCTGGCTGCTGATCACCATCGGGCTGCTCGCCGCCGCCCTCGTGGTGGTCCAGCTGATCTGGGCGGACGACGCCGAGCAGACCTTCGGCAACTTCTTCGTCCCCTCGATGCTGCCAATCGGGCTGCTGCTGCCCGTGCTGGGCATCCTGTCGATCACCGGGGAGTGGTCGCAGCGCACGGCGCTGACCACGTTCGCCCTGGTGCCCCGGCGGGGCCGGGTGATCGTCGCGAAGCTGGCCGCGATGGTGCTGGCGGCGCTGGCGTCGGTGCTGGTGAGCCTCGGTGTGGCCGCCGCCGGCACGCTGGTCGCCGGGGCCACCGGCGGAGCCGGCGCCTGGCGCATGGAGG
Source organism: Micromonospora sp. NPDC023633 (assembly GCF_040640035.1). Taxonomy (NCBI): domain Bacteria; kingdom Bacillati; phylum Actinomycetota; class Actinomycetes; order Micromonosporales; family Micromonosporaceae; genus Micromonospora; species Micromonospora sp. NPDC023633. The sequence continues at coordinate 100,163 of NZ_JBFABB010000006.1, forward strand.
GGGCCCTGGTGCTGCACGCGGTGGTGCTCCAGGTTGCGAACGTGCTGATGGGGGCCGGCTTCGGCCTGCTGCTGCTCAACACCCCGCTGGCGATCGTCGGCTACCTGCTGCTGCCGACCCTCTGGTCCATCCTCGGCGAGATGATCCGGCCGCTGCGCGGCCCGGCGGGCTGGCTCGACACGGGCCGGACGATGGAGCCGCTGCTCACGCCGGACGTGACCGCCGGACAGTGGGGGCGGTTCGCCGTGTCGCTGCTGGTCTGGCTGGCCGTGCCGCTGGTCGCGGGGCTGGTCCGCACGCTGCGGCGCGAGGTGTCCTGACGGTGGACGGCTACGGGGCCCCCACCGTCGTCGACGGCGGCGCGGCGGAACTGGCGCTCCTCTGGGGCGGCCTCCCGGCGCTCGGCGCGGGCGGCGGGTGGCTGCTCGCCACGGGCGCGGGGTGGGTCGCCGGGCTGTCCCGCGGACGCGCTGTTGCGGGCCCGGCAGCGGGCGCTCGACGCCGACCGGGGCGGCGAGGCCCGGGAGCTGCGCGGCGAGCTCGGCCGCACCGGGGTGGTGATCCGCGACGACGGCCGGCGGCAGTACTGGCGGCTGGCCCGGTCCGCCCCGCGTCCCCGGCCGGAGGACGCGACTTCGGCTGAGCCGGAGGTCGACGGCCGGTAGCGTTGATCCCGACGGGGCCCGGGGCACGGGGAGCGCGCGATGACCGAGCAGCAGCCGTACCGGGTGGTGGCGCGGCACCCCGGCTTCGAGCTGCGCCGCTACCCGCCGCACCTGGTCGTCGAGGTGCGGGTGGAGGGTACGTTCGAGCAGGCCGCCCGGGACGCCTTCCGGCAGCTGGGCGCGTACCTGCGCGGCGCCAACCGCTCCCGGCGGGCGACCGCGCGGGAGACGGGCCCGGAGACGGTCGCCATGACGGTGCCGTTCGTGCAGGAGGAGGGGGACCGGCCGGGCCACTGGCTGGTGTGGCTCGTGATGCCGGCGGACCTCACCCCCGACACGCTGCCCGAGCCGGCGGACCCCCGGGTGCACACCCGGGTGGTCCCCGAACAGCTCGCCGCCGCGACGCGCTTCGCGGGCCGCTGGACGGCGCGGGCGTTCGACCGGCGGGCGACCGCGCTGGGCCGCGCGGTCACCGCGGCCGGGCTGAGCCCCACCGGCGCGGTCCGCTACGCGCGCTTCGACCCGCCGTGGAAGCCGTGGTTCCTGCGCCACAACGAGGTCGTGCTGCCGGTCGTCGAGTGAGCCCGCGTGCCGCATCCCGGCACGGGTGTCCTCGTTGGAGATTTACCGGCGTCGTTCGCGGGTACCCGCACGGGCAGCGCAGCCGGCGGATTCGGCCACGCCGGTCGGGTCGGGAAGGGGGACGACGATGACCTCCACGGGACGGACGACGGGCGGCGGCGGCACGGGGATCTTCCGCCGCAAGCCGGTCGAGGAGATCGCCGACGAGACCGGCGACGGGCTGGCGCGCTCCCTCGGGCTCTGGCAGCTCACCGCCATCGGGGTGGGCGGCATCATCGGCGCGGGCATCTTCGCGCTGGCCGGCGCCGTGGCGAGCGAGACCGCCGGCCCGGCCGTGCTGGTCTCGTTCCTGATCGCCGGGCTCGCCAGCGCGGCGGCGGCCCTGTCGTACGCCGAGTTCGCCGGCATGATCCCGAAGGCCGGCTCGGCCTACACCTACGGGTACGCGGTGCTCGGCGAGGCGGTGGGCTGGTTCATCGGCTGGGACCTGCTGCTGGAGTACACCGCGATCGTGGCCGTGGTGGCGATCGGCATCTCCGGCTACTTCTCGTTCCTGGTGGGCGAGCTGGGGGCGGACCTGCCGGCCTGGATGCTCGGCGCGCCGGGCACCGGCGAGGGACGGGTGGTCGACCTGTTCGCGGTGGTCCTCTGTCTGTTCATCGCGTTCCTGCTGAACCTCGGGATCAAGTCCGCGGCGCGCTTCGAGACGATCGTCGTCGGGCTGAAGATCGCCGTGGTGCTGCTGGTCGTCGTGGTCGGCTTCTTCCACATCCGCACGGCGAACTACTCGCCGTTCTTCCCCTTCGGGTTGGGCGGGGCGTTGACCGGCGCGGCCACGGTCTTCTTCGCCGTGTTCGGCTACGACGCGATGAGCACCGCCGCCGAGGAGTCGAAGGACGCCCGCCGGCACATGCCCAAGGCGATCGTCTACTCGCTGGCGATCTCGATGGTCCTCTACGTGCTGGCCACCCTGGTGCTGACCGGCATGCAGAACTACCGCGACATCGACCCGGAGAGCGGCTTCTCCTCCGCGTTCGCCTCGGTCGGGCTCTCCGGCCTGGCCAGCGTCATCGCGGTCGGGGCGATCATCGGCATCCTGACCGTGATGTTCACCTTCATGCTCGGCGTGACGCGGGTGTGGTTCTCGATGAGCCGCGACGGGCTGCTGCCGGGGTGGTTCGCCAAGCTGCACCCGGTCCGCCGGGTGCCGAGCCGGGTCACCTGGATCGTCGGCGTGGGCTCGGCCCTGATCGCCGGCTTCCTGCCGATCCGGGAGGCGGCCGAGCTGACCAACATCGGCATCCTGCTGGCCTTCGTGGTGGTCTGCGTCGCGGTGATCGTGCTGCGCTACCGCCGTCCGGACGCGCCGCGCACCTTCCGGTTGCCGGGCATGCCGGTGGTGCCGGCGCTGGGCGCGGCGTTCTCCCTCTGGCTGATCACCTACCTGGCTCCCGAGACGTGGCTGCGTTTCGCCGTCTGGTTCCTGCTCGGCGCGGTGATCTACGCCCTCTACGGCTACCGGCGCTCGGCGCTGGCCCGCCGGGACTGAGGTCGGGCCCGCGCACCCGGCACCGGGCCGCCGGAGCATCGGGCCGTAAGGCCGTCGGGCGTCGGGCGTCGGGCGTCGGGCCGAGGGTGGGCGGCGGCGCGCCCGGCCCGGGACCGGGGGCGGTCAGCCGCGCCCGGGCACGCCCGCCCGCCGGGGCTGGGGGCGGGTCACCGACGCCAGCAACTCGTCGAGGGCGTCGACCTCGGCCCAGCCGTTCACCGCGACGCCGCCGGCGGCGTCGACGGTCACCTCGACCCGGTCCGGGCTGAGCGACACCTCGTCGAGCAGGCCCGGGAAGCGGTCGTCGAGCAGCACGAACTCCTGGTTGGTGGAACCCACCCAGGGCCGCCGGGTGTCGATCCGGTCGGCCAGGAACGGCCCGGCGACGAGGAGGTCCGTCGTCGCGAGCAGCGCCGCGACGTCGTCCCGGCCGGCGTCGACCGCCCGGTGCAGCTGCGCCGTGGTGTAGCCGGTGAAGGTCATCACCGAGCGGCCGGCGGCGCGTACCCCGGCGGCGACGGCCGCCAGCGGGGCGGCCTGGTCGAAGGGCTCGCCGCCCAGCAGCGTCAGCCCCTCGGTGCCGGCGTCGAGCACCCGGCGCACCAGGTCGGCGGGGGCGACCCGTTCCCCACCCCGGAAGCTCCACAGGTGCGGGTTGAAGCAGCCGGGGCAGCGGATGGCGCAGCCCTGCACCCAGACGGCCGTCCGCTCGCCCGGCCCCTCGGCGCGGGTGGCCGCCAGGAACCGGGCCACCGACACCGACTCCGCCCCGGCCGTCGGGCGGGGCCCGGGACCGTCGTCAGACATCGAGGACCCGGCCGGGTGGCGGCTGCCCGGGCGCCGGCCCGGCGGGCGGGACGCAGGCCACGGCGTCGCGCAGGCGCGCGTACTCGTGGGGGGCCAGGTTGGCGGCGGCCGCGAACTCGGCCAGGCTGCCGAAGGACCCGCGCCGCTCCCGCTCGGCCAGCACCTGCCGGGCGCGCTGCGGGTCGAAGCCGGGCAGCGACGCGAGGGCCTCCGGCCCGGCCGTGTTGACGTCGACCGTCCCGGACTCCCCGTCGGCCCATGGGTCCGACGGCGGCGCGAGCGGCTCGGGCCCGAAGGGGTCGACCGGCTGGTGCGGCGCCATCGTCGGATCGGCCGCCGGCGGCGGATACCCGGCCGGCGCGGGCGGCTGTCCCACCGGCGACCCGGGCGGCTGGGCCGCCGGCCCGAACGACTGCGGCGGGTACGCCGAAGTGGCTTGGGGGTGCCCGGCCGACGGGGGCGGATAGGCGGCCGACGGGTACGAGGGCGGGTAGGCGGCCGGTGAACTGGGCGGATACGTCAGCGTCATGCCCGGGTAGGGGCCGGGCACCGGGCCGACGGGAGCCGCCCGGGGCAGTGGGGCCAGCGGGTACGCCCCACCCGGCCACGCCGCCGCCGACCTGGCGCGGCGGTGCGTGAGCCAGCGCAACCACGCCGGGTTGATCAGCGCGGCGTGCAGGATGCTGGACACCCAGACGGCCAGGAGCACGCCCACCGCCCAGTCGCTGACGGCGCTCTCCTTGTCCGACTCGCCTACGAGCATGAACGCCGTCCAGCCCACCACGGCGTAGACGATGCCGGGGACCCACCACGCCGCGCGGCGGGCCCGCAGGCCCACGTAGATGAACCCGAAGCCGCCGAGGCAGCTGCACCCGAGGACGGGCAGCAGCAGCCACCAGCTCTGCAGCACGTGCCACATCGCGCTCGGCCGGGGGGCGGCCGGGGGCGGCCAGCCGGGGCTAGGCGCGTTCGACGTCACGTTGCTCCTGCCGTGCGGGCACGGCCGCGCGATCGTGGTCGGCGGTGTACGCGCTGCGCACCGTGCGGGCCGCCAGCAGGTCCTCCAGCACGGCGATGTAGTCGAGGCAGCCGTCGCCGAGCACGTCCCTGGTCTCGGCGCTCACCACGCCCTCGCTGGTCACGGTGACCACGATCCGCGGCTGCCCGCCCATCACGACCTGCCCTCGACGGCGAACACTAGGCGCACGCTCGCGTCCTCGGTGACCTGTTCGGACTCCAGCCGCAGCCCGGCGGCGGGGGCCTGCTCGCGCAGCCGCTCCAGCACCGCCCGCTGGACCTGCCGCCCGTACGCGGCGTCGATGGCCCGGACCGCCTCGACGGCCCGCTGCTCGTCGACCTCGCCCGTGAAGTGCGCCGACCAGATGCCGTCCTCGCCGCGCCGGAAGCCGGCCCGCACGTCGGCCCAGTCCGCGATGATCGCGTCCGGCTCGGCGGCGACCGCCGCTCCGGTGTCGCGCAGCGCGGCGACGAGCAGCGTCTCGTCCCGCATCCGGGTCTGCACCTCGCAGACGACGCGACCCTCCCCGTCCCGCCCGGCGGTGGCGGCGTGGGTCGCGGCGACGGCGGCGACGGCCAGCGGCAGGAGTATCAGTGAGACGCTCATCGGGGCCCTTCCCTCGGTGTCGACCCACAGACTAGAACTCGACCGCTCGCCCGCCCTGTCCCCGTTGCTGCCCCGGGCCGCCGGGCCGGGAGCCGCCCGGGCCGTTGGGACGACCGCCGAGGTCCCAGTCCTCGGCGGCGGTGGCGGCGACGGCGCGGGCGTCGGCCCAGGAGCGTACGGCGTCGATGCGTTCCGCCTGGGTGACGCTCAACGGCACCATGCTGACCAGGGCCCGCACCAGGTCGTCGCGGCGCAGCGGACGCCGTTCGGCGAAGGCGTCGAAGAGCCCGCCGACGACGGCCTGCTCGATCTCGGCCCCCGAGTAGCCCTCGCTGAGCCCGGCGAGTTCGCCGAGCAGGGCGTCGTCGGGCGTCAGGGCACCGGCGACGGCCGGGTTGCGCAGCCGCCGGGCGAGGTGGACCCGCCAGATCGACGCCCGTTCCGCGCGGGTCGGCAGGTCGACGAAGAAGATCTCGTCGAAGCGTCCCTTGCGGAGCAGTTCCGGGGGCAGCCGCTCGAAGTCGTTGGCGGTCGCGATGACGAAGACGGGCTTGGCCTTCTCCTGCATCCACGTCAGGAAGGAGCCGAAGACCCGGGCGGAGGTGCCGGAGTCGCCGGCCCCGCCGACGAAGCCCTTCTCGATCTCGTCGACCCACAGCACGCAGGGGGCGGTCGCCTCGGCGGTCCGGATGGCGGTGCGCATGTTCTGCTCGCTCGACCCGACGAGCCCGGCGAAGACCCGGCCGACGTCCAGCCGCAGCAGCGGCAGGCCCCAGGCGGAGGCGATCGCCTTGGCGGTCAGCGACTTGCCGCAGCCGGGCACGCCGGTGATCAGCACACCCCGGGGCGCGGGCAGCCCGTACGCCGCCGCCTCGGCCAGCCAGGAACCGTCCCGCTTGGCCAGCCACCGCTTCAGGTTCTCCAGCCCGCCGACGTCGACGAGGTCGACCGCGGCGTCGACGAACTCCAGCAGCCCCGACTTGCGTACGGTCTGCCGCTTCTCCTCGTGCACGACCGCGAGGTCGCTGCCGTCGAGCACGCCGTCGTTGACCATGGCGCGGGCGAACGCGTTCTCCGCCTCGTGCAGCGTGAGCCCGAGAGCCGCCTTGGCGAGCCGTTCCCGACCGAGGTCGTCCAGCGCGATCCGGATCCGGCCGCTGGCGGAGTTGGCGGCGATCATGCCGTCCAGCACCCGCCGGATCTCCGTCTCGGTGGGCAGCGGGAAGTCGACGATCGTCACGTCCTTCTCGAGCTCCACCGGGATGTGCAGCACCGGCGAGACCAGGACGAGGGTGCGTGGCACCGGGCCGGCCTTGAAGGCCGCCACCACGTCCCGCAGCCGGCGGACCACGCCGGGGGTGCCCGGCCGGTCGCCGCTGCCGTGCGCCGGGTGCAGGTCCTTGAAGATCAGCACGCTGGGGTGGTCGACGCGCAGCGCCGCGGCCAGCGCGTCGTCCGGGTCGGTGGTGCCCTTGCGGGCGACGCCGTCGGGCTGCACGAGCCCCGTGGTCAGCGACCAGGTCCACACCGCCCGGGGCGTACGGACGAGGGTGGCGTCGTGGGCGACGGCGCAGACCTCGGCGACCACCCGCTGCTCCTCGGACGACTCGACGTAGAGGACCGGGAAACGCGCCTTGAGCATCTGCGACAGCGCATCGCGGAACGGCACCACCACCGTCGCCCCCTCCCACCCGACCGAAGAGCAGCGCAGACTCTAACAGCCCCACCCACGCCCGCCCTCGGCGTCGATCTTGAGGTTGGCGGCGCGGGACTCCGGCGTTTCCTCCCGCCAACCTCATGATCGACGCGTCGTCACCGGGGGTGGGGGGCGGGCCCCGGAGCGGGTGCCGCACCGAATCGTCGGCCCGCTACCGTTCCCGGTCTGGGGAGGTGCCGGTGTACGTCGTGTCCGTGATCAACTACAAGGGTGGGGTCGGCAAGACCACCGTGACCGCCAACCTCGGTGCCGAGCTGGCCAACCGGGGGATGAAGGTGCTGCTCATCGACCTCGATCCGCAGGCCAGCCTCACGTTCGGCTTCTACGACCCCGACGACTGGCGGGACCGGCTGCGCGACGGCCGTACGGTGAAGCGCTGGTACGACGGCCTGCGCGGGGACACCCCCGCGACGAGCCTCGGCGAGTTGGTCGTCTCCCCCGGCCCGGCGAACGCGCGACTGAGCGGCGCGGGCCGGCTCGACCTGATCGCCTCCCATCTTCAGCTCGTCGACATCGACCTCGCGCTGGCCCGGGCCGTGGCCGACGGCGACGAGTACGACGCCGAGCTGTTCCGGGTGCGCGGCTCCCTGGCCGAAGGGCTGCACGACGACGCGCTCGGCGGCTACGACATGGTGCTCATCGACTGCCCGCCGAACTTCAACGTGGTCACCCAGTCGGCCATCATCGCCAGCGACCACCTGCTCATCCCGGCGAAGGCCGACTACCTGTCCACGTTGGGCATCGACTACCTGCACGGCAACGTCCGGGAGCTGGTCGACCAGTACAACGCCGACGCCCGCCGGTTCGCCACCACCCGCCGGCACCACAAGGTCGCCCCCGACGTCGCCGGCGTGGTATTCACGATGATCCAGCTCATGGCGCAGCGGCCGATCGCCGCCCACCAGGGCTACATGGACCAGGTCCGGGCGCTCGGCCTGCCGGTCTTTCCCACGCCCCTGCGCGAGAACGTCACCGCGTTCGCCACGAACACCCCGCGCGGCGTGCCGGTGGTGCTCCGCGACCGGATCGCCACCCCGGCGGTCCGCGACGAGCTGCGCCAGCTCGCCACCGAGTTCCTCGACCACCTCCAGCCCGAGCGGGCCGGGGCGTGACCGACCCGGCCCGCGACGTCGCCGACCTGGTGACCGCGCTGCTGCGGGGGCTGCCCGCCGCCGACCTCGCCGCCCTGGCGGAGGGGCGGGCCCGGCTCGCGGTGGTGCCGGTCGACGCGCCCCCGTCCGGCCCGCCCGCCGACCGAGTCGCCTCCCCGGCGGGCCCGGCC